>VBFG01000052.1 GCA_005882635.1 Chloroflexota bacterium
GACCCGGGCGAGCCGGTCGCCGAGCGGCTGGTCGGTCCAGCCCAGGTTCGGCGCCCGCGAGACGAGGCCGTCCGCCCGGCGGACCACGCCGGCGATCGCGACGCCGATCCCGACCTCGGACTGGGCGACCGGCCGACGACCGCGGACGATCCGGGCCAGCGCTGCCAAGTCGTCGACGACCGCGACGAGTGAGGAATGACCGCGCTGGCGGTCGATCCGGATGTGCTCGAGGACCTCGCCGCCGAGGCCGATCAGGGCGGCCGCGAGCGAGTCGACCTCGATGTCGAGCGCCAGGACCACCGCCCCATCCG
>VBFG01000053.1 GCA_005882635.1 Chloroflexota bacterium
CGGGCGGCGCGGCCTTCGCGGACGAGGCCTCCGGCGACGAGCTCGCCAATCAGGCCGCGGATCGCACTCCGGGTGAGGCCGGTCCGCGCGACGAGGCCGGATCGCGACATCGGCCCGCCGGCGTGGAGCTCGCGGACGATGGAGCTGAGGTTCGCCCGCCGGATCGTCTCGCTCCGCAGCCCGGGCTCGTCACGAACGGAGGTCACGAGGTTTGTGTTCCTCCTGCTCAAATCGGGCAGACTGTACCACGCCGGTCGCGAACCATCGGCGTCGGCGGGCGGGCAGGATGGAGGAGGCCAGGTGCGACCTCGAGCGGGTAAGCGCACGGCAAGGCTGCGCTGGGGGATCCTCGGGCCGGGCCGGATCGCGCCGCGGATCGTTCGGGCGCTCGCCGACAACGAGCGGGGCGAGCTCGTCGCGGTCGCCAGCCGCGATCCGGAGCGCGGCCGGGCCTTCGCAGAACGCCACGGCGCCCAGACCGTGCACGACACGTACGAGGCGCTCCTCGCCGATCCGTCGGTCGACGTCGTCTACGTCGCCCTGCCGAACGGCCTCCATGCGGAGTGGACCGTCCGGGCGCTGGACGCCGGCAAGCACGTCCTGTGCGAGAAGCCGCTGGCCCTGACCGTCGCCGACGTCGACGCCATCGGCGAGGCCGCGGCCCGCAACGGCCGGATTGCGGTCGAGGCCTTCATGTACCTCCACCATCCGCAGACGGCGAAGGCGCTCGGGATCGCCAGATCCGGCGCGCTCGGCGACCTCCAGGTGATCAGCTCCGCCTTCTCCTTCCTCCTCACCTACCCGAACGATCCGCGCCTCGACCCGGCCCTCGGCGGCGGGTCACTGTGGGACGTCGGCTGCTATGCGGTCAGCGTCTCGCGACGGATCGCCGGCGAGGAGCCGGACGGCATTGCCGGGTTCGCCCGGTTCGACGACCGCGGGGTCGACCGCGCCTTCGTTGGGCAGCTCCATTTCCCGAGCGGCCTGCTGGCCCATTTCGAGAGCGGCTTCGACGCCGCGGATCGCGAGCGAGTCGAGATCGTCGGGAGCGAGGCGACCCTCGCCATCGAGCATCCGTTCCTGCCCGAGCCCGACGGGCCGCCGCCACGGATGACGATCCATCGGGACGGCGCGGTCGAGGAGGTCGAGGTCGAATCGATCGACGACTACCGGGCCGAGGTGGACGACCTGCAAGGGGCGATCCTCGACGGGTCGGCGCCGCGCGTCGACCTGGCGTTCAGTCGCGGTAGCATCGCCACACTCGTGGCATTGGATCGGGCCGCCCGAGCCAGGATCGGGTCGGGCGGCCAGGAGCGCGTCGGACCGGTCCCCTGTCGACCAGGGGTCGGGCGACGCGGCTGAGGAGGACAGACATGCCGAGGGGTCGATCGACGCGGCTGGCCGCGCTCACGCTGGGCGTGGCCGCCGTCGTCGGGCTTGGTGGCCTCGTCGTCAGCCGGCTGGCCACCCCGTCGACCTCGTGCCCGGCGACGCCGACGATCAGCTCCCATCCCGACTGGACCGTCGCCCGACGCTGGGACGAGGCCCTCCTCGACGCGATCCGGCGAGCCCTTCCGAACCCGCCCGTCCACGCCCGCAACCTGTTCCACACGTCGGTCGCGATGTGGGACGCCTGGGCGACCTACGACCCGACGGCATCGGGCGACATCTTCACCGAGAAGCACTCGGCGTCCGACGTGGCTGCCGCCCGGAACGAGGCGATCAGCTACGCCGCCTACCGGGTCCTGTCGGCCCGCTACATCAAGGCGGTCGGGGCGAGCGAGTCCCTCAACGAGTTCGACGACCTGATGGACGGCCTGTGCTACCCGATCACGACCACGACGACTGACGGCGACAGCCCGGCGGCGATCGGCAACCGGATCGCGGCGGCCGTCCTCGCCTACGGCAAGACCGACGGCTCGAACGAGGCCAACGGCTACGCGGCGCCCGACTACAAGCCGGTCAACCCGCCGCTCGTCGTCAAGAACACCGGCGACGCCGGCCTCGTCGATCCGAACCGCTGGCAGCCGCTCCAGCTCGAGCACATGATCAGCCAGAACGGCATCCCGATCACGAACGGGGTCCAGCAGGCGATCGGGCCGCAGTGGGGCCACGTCAAGGGCTTTGCCCTCCCGGACGGGGGCACTGCGGGGACGCCCATCGATCCCGGCCCCCCGCCCCAGCTCGGGGACCCGGCGACCGACCAGGCCTACAAGGATCAGGCCGTCGAGGTCATCCGCGACTCGAGCCTCCTCGATCCCGCGGTCGAGGCGACGATCGACGTCTCGCCCGGCGCGCGCGGCGGCAACTCGCTCGGCACGAATGACGGCCACGGCCACCCGGTCAACCCGGCGACAGGCCAGCCATACCCGCCGGACGTCGTCAACCAGGGTGACTTCTACCGGGTCATGACGGAGTTCTGGGCGGACGGGCCGAAGTCGGAGACCCCGCCCGGGCACTGGAACGTCCTCGCCAACATGGTCTCGGACGAGCTCGCGCCGAACCTCCGGATCGAAGGCGCGGGCCCGGTCCTCGATCGGCTCCAGTGGGACGTCAAGCTCTATCTCGCGGTGAACGCCGCAGTCCACGACGCGGCGATCGCCGCCTGGGGCCTCAAGGGCCACTACGACTCGGTCCGGCCGATCTCGATGATCCGCTACATGGGCGGGCTCGGCCAGTCGAGCGATCCGAACGGACCGTCGTACAACAAGGAAGGCCTGCCCCTCGTCCCGGGGCTGATCGAGGTGATCACCAAGGAGTCGAGCGCGCCGGGCCAGCGCCACGCCGCCCTCGCGAGCCACATCGGTCAGATGGCGATCAAGTCTTGGGCCGGCAATCCGGCAGATCCGAAGACCGAGACCTCCGGCGCGAAGTGGATCCTCGCCGGCGCATGGGTCCCCTACCAGCTGCCGACGTTCGTGACGCCGTCGTTCCAGGGCTACGCCTCGGGTCACAGCACGTTCTCGCGGGCCGCCGCGGAGGTGCTGACCGCCTTCACCGGCAGCGAGTACTTCCCCGGCGGCGTGAGCGGCTACACGATCACGGCCGGCTCGCTCAAGAACGAGAAGGGTCCGACGACCGACATCCGCCTCGAATGGGCGACGTATGACGACGCGGCCGACCAGGCCGGTCAGTCGCGGCTGTTCGGCGGGATCCACATCCAGGCCGACGACTTCAACGGCCGGATCATCGGCTCGCAGTGCGGCAAGGATGCCTGGGCGCTCGCCCAGCGCTACTTCGCCGGGCAGGTCACGCCGTGAGGCAGCGTCGCTCGGTGGCCGCGATCCCCGGATGAGCCGCGGCCGGCTGACCGTCGCCGCTGTCGGGGCCGCGGCGGTCGCTGCGGCCATCGGGTTCGTCGTCGCCGGGATCGGCCGGACGCCGACCCCGACCACGCCACTCGGGCCCCCCCGGTTCGTCGAAGAGACCGCGACGGCGGGGATCGGCCAGGTCTACGACGGACCGCTCGCCTACTTCACCGGTGGCGGCGTCGCCGTCTTCGACTGCGACGCCGACGGACGGCCCGATGCGTACGTCGCCGGAGGTACGAACCGGGCCGGCCTGTACCACAACGACAGCCCGATCGGTGGATCGCTCCACTTCACCGCGGTCCGCGACCCCGCCACGGACCTCGACTCGGTCACCGGCGCCTATCCGCTCGATGTCGACGGTGACGGCATCGTCGACCTGGCCGTGCTCCGGATCGGCGGGAACGTCCTCCTCCGCGGGCTCGGTGGGTGTCGGTTCGAGCGGGCGAACGAGCGCTGGTCCGTCGCCGGCGGGAACGAGGCGACGATGGCCTTCGCGGCGACGTGGGAAGGCTCCGCCACCCTGCCGACGCTGGCGTTCGGCGATTACGTGGACCCGGCCGCGACCGATCCGCACCACCTGTGCTCCGACAACCAGCTGGTCCGGCCGGCCGCCTCCGGAACGGGTTACGCGCCGCCCCTCGCGCTCTCGCCCGGCTATTGCGCGTTGTCGATGATCTTCTCGGACTGGGATCGATCCGGCCGGCTCGACCTCCGGATCAGCAACGACCAGCACCAGTACATGGACGGCGAGGAGCAGCTGTGGCGGATGGAGGCCGGCGCCGCGCCGCGCCTCTACACGGCCGACGAGGGATGGGTGCGCGTGAACGTCGAGGGGATGGGGATCGCCAGCTACGACCTCACCGGCGACGGGTTTCCGGAGGTCTTCCTGACGAGCCAGGGTGAGAACCGCCTCCAGACCCTCACGAGCGGCCCGGGCCAGCCGACCTACCGCGACATCGGCCTCAAGCGCGGCGTCAGCGCCGATCGCCCGTTCATCGGCGGCGACCCGCTGCCGTCCACGGCGTGGCACCCGGAGTTCGAGGACGTCAACAACGACGGGTTCATCGACCTGTTCATCTCGAAGGGCAACGTTCGGCAGCAGGAGGACTATGCCCTGCGCGACCCGAGCAACCTCCTGCTCGGCCAGGCGGACGGGACGTTCAAGGAGAGCGCGGACACGGCCGGGATCCTGAGCTATGACCTCGGACGCGGGGCGGCCCTCGCCGACTTCAACCTCGACGGCCTGCTCGACCTCGTCGAGGTCAACCTGGGGTCGCCGCCGCGGATCTGGCGCAACCTCGGCGTCGGCGACGCAGCCGCGGCATCGTCCGCCCACTGGCTCGCCCTCCGGCCGGAGCAGCCGGGCCCGAACCGCGACGCGATCGGCGCCTGGCTCGAGGTCCGGGTCGGTGACATGACGATGCGCCGTGAGCTGACGGTCGGTGGCGGGCATGCCGGCGGCCAGCTCGGCTGGATCCACGTTGGACTCGGTCCTGCGAGCGGGGCCGACGTGCGCGTCCTGTGGCCGGACGGCACGGCGGGGGCGTGGACGCGGGTCGGCGCCAATCAGTTCGTGGTCCTGGACCGGGCGAGCGGCAGCGCCCGACCGTGGACGCCGCCCGCCCCGTGACCGCGGCCCGACGGCGATGAGCGAGACCGGTCCCCGGCTCGTGGAGCTGCAGCTGCCGGACTTCGGCGAGCCGGCGACGCGACCCGAGCTGCCCGTCGCCGGGTACCCGGAGCGCATCGAGGCGCTCAGAGCGCGGATGGCCCGCCGTGGCTACGACCGGCTGATCGTCTTCGCCGACCGCGAGCACAGCGCGTCGATGTCGTTCCTCACCGGGTTCGATCCGCGGTTCGAGGAGGCGATCCTCATCGTGGGCCCGGACGGCGACCCGGCGATCCTCGTCGGCAACGAGTGTTTCGGGATGGCCGGCGCCGCGCCGCTCCCGCTGCGCCGCCACCTGCTCCAGGACCTCAGCCTGCCGGGACAGCCCCGTGATCGATCGCGGCCGCTCGCCGAGATCCTCGCCGACGAGGGGGTCGGCCGCGGCGGCCGGATCGGTGTCGTCGGCTGGAAGACGTATGCGTCGCGGGCGACGATCGAGGTCCCTTCGTTCGTCGTCGACACGTTGCGCGAGCTGGCCGGCCCAGACGGTCTCGTCGAGAACGCGACCGACCTCCTGATCGACCCGGCCGACGGCCTCCGCGTGATCAACGACGTCGACCAGCTGGCGGTCTTCGAATGGGCCGCGACCCAGACGTCGGGCGGGGTCCGGCGACTCCTCGAGGCACTTCGGCCGGGCATGACCGAGCGCGAGGCCGTCCGCCTGCTCGACTGGAACGGGACCCCGTTGTCATGCCACCTGATGCTGACGGCCGGCCCGCGGGCGACTCTGGGCCTCCTGAGCCCGTCCGACCGGGTCATCGAACGGGGCGATCGGTTCACAGTCGCCTTCGGTATCTGGGGCGCGCTCAACTGCCGCGCCGGTTTCGTCGTCGAGGACGCCGCGGAGCTGCCGGCGACGATCCGCGACTACGTCGACCGGCTCGTCGGGCCGTACTTCGCCGCCGTCGCCGAGTGGTACGGCGCCTTGCGGGTCGGCGCTCCGGCGGGCGTCCTGCACGAGATCATCGCCCGCCGCCTCGGCGACCCGTTCTTCGGGATCTTCCTGAACCCCGGCCACCAGATCCACCTCGACGAGTGGGTCAACTCGCCGATCTCGCCCGGTTCAACCATCCCGCTCGCGTCGGGGATGGCGTTCCAGGTCGACGTCATCCCGGCGACCGGGACGGACTACTTCACGACGAACATCGAGGACGGGATCGCCCTCGCCGACGCCGCCCTGCGTGAGGCCTTTGCGGCCTCGTATCCGGACGCCTGGTCGCGGATCCAGGCACGGCGGGCGTTCATGGCGGACAGCCTGGGGATCGCGCTGCACGAGGACGTCCTGCCGTTCTCGAACCTGCCGTCCTACCTGCCGCCGTTCCTGCTGCGGCCGGACCGAGCGATGACGATGGCGGCCGGATGACGCCAACGCTCGAGGTAGCGCGGATCGGCGATGGTCCGATCGAGGTCGAGGTCCTGCCGGACGTCGGCGCCCGCATCCATCGGCTGCGCGTCGACGGCCAGGACCTCCTCCGAACACCCGCCGACCCCCGCCGCCACCTCGACGATCCCTATTTCTGGGGCAGCTACCCGATGGCGCCGTGGTGCAACCGGGTCGCCGCGGGGCGGACGACGGTGGCCGGCCGCGAGCTGGACCTGCCGGTGACGTTCCCGGACGGGACCGCGATCCACGGC
>VBFG01000022.1 GCA_005882635.1 Chloroflexota bacterium
TGTAGAACACTTTCCGCGCCATTGGTCCCTCCAAGCCCGATCGAGTCAACGGTTCCACGACTCTAGCATTCGTGGGACTGTCCCGCGTACCAGACATAACTGACCTTATCGGAAGTAACTTCGGAGCCTGAACCCACGCCGCCCGCGCGCCGGGACCGTCAAGCGCGCAGGACGGGAACGTCGTAGGGATCGAACGCGACGTCTCGGGAGACGATGACGGCGTCCAGGCGGAGCGCCTGGGCCAGGATCATCCGATCGAACGGATCACGATGATGCATCGGTAGGCGGGCGGCGCGGACGGCGTCGGCGCCCACCACGGGGATGCAGTCGAACTCCTCGTCCGCCAGCACACCGAGCAGATCGTCCGGGGCCTGGAGCTTGCCGAGCTCTCGCTTGATCTCGAGCTCCCAGACGGTCGCGGCCGAGACGAGGACCTCGTTGGCCGGATCGGCGACCGAAGCGCGCGCGGCCCGGTCGAGCGTCGGATCGTCGCGAAGCCACCAGAGCAGCGCGTGAGCGTCGAGGACGAGGATCAACGCTCGAAGTCGCGTGTGATGTCGTCGTTCGGCGCGTCGAAGTCGGCAGCCATGGTGATCTGATCTCGCCACCGGCCCGGCACACGAGGACGCGTCGCTCGGCGCAACGGCGCGAGGCGCGCGACGGGCCGACCGGCGCGAGCGATCACGATCTCCTCGCCCGCCTCGACCTTGTCGATGAGACGCGACAGGTGGGTCTTCGCCTCGTGGATGTTCACGGTGTCAGTCATCGGTCGATCATAGGTAGTTAGTTCATCTTAGTCAACGTGGGTTATCGGGCGCCCGAAGATTCTGGCAGTGACCCCGATGGCCCGCCGGCGGCGGCGCACCATGTGAGCAGCACGCCCTGCAGCCCTGAGGAGGACCTCACATGGCGCCACGACCATCGGATCGACCCCTGACCTTCCTGGGGATCGCGGGGAGCCTTCGGCGCGCCTCGTACAACCGCGGCCTGATCCGGGCGGCCGTCGAGCTCGCACCCACCGGAACGAGGGTGGTCGCCTACGATCTCGCCGAGATCCCGCTGTACAACGCCGACGTCGAGGAGGTCGGCGATCCGGGGTCGGTCGCCGCGTTCAAGGCGGCGATCGCCGCGGCGGACGCGCTGCTGATCGCGACGCCCGAGTACAACCACTGCGTCCCGGGTGTCCTCAAGAACGCGGTCGACTGGGCGTCCCGGCCGGCCCGCCGCTCCGTCCTGACGGACAAGCCCGTCGCGATCATGGGCGCGAGCTCGGGTCGCGGGGGGACGGCGCGAGCCCAGGCCCACCTGCGCGACGGACTGACGTACACCGACGGGTTGGTCCTGCCATTGCCGGAGGTGCTCGTCGCGGAGTCAGGCGCCAGGTTCGACGCGGACGGCAACCTGATCGATCCGTCCACGAGGGCCGACGTCCGCGACCTGCTCGTTGCGCTCGCCGCCTGGACGCGCCGGCTGGGTCGGCCGGTCGAGGCCGTCGCGAGCTAGGAGGCGGAAACCAGCGGGTACCTCGGCGGCGTAGGGGACATGGGAGCGGAAGATCCCCAGAGCCCAACCAGAGAGGAACCCCCAGACCATGGGACGACATCGATTCATCGCCGTCAGTGCGCTGCCGCTGATCCTGATCGTGGCGGCGTGCAGCGGCGGCTCCACCCCGTCACCCGCCGCCGCCAGCCAGGCGGCCTCCAGCGCCGCCGCCTCCGCGAGCCCGAGCGAGGCCGCGAGCCCGAGCGCCTCGGCCGAGACCAGCGAGACCTACGAGGTCAAGGTCGCCTCGGCCTCGATCGGCAAGTTCCTGACCGGTGAGGACGGCAAGACGCTGTACACCTTCAAGAGCGACACCGCCGGGAAGAGCACCTGCAGCGGCGACTGCGCCACGAATTGGCCGCCGTTCACGGTCGACTCCAAGGACCAGCTCAAGGCGGGGGCCGGCGTGACGGGTGCGCTCGACGTGATCAGTCGCGACGACGGCTCCAAGCAGGTCACCTACAAGGGCGCTCCGCTGTACTACTTCTCGGGCGACGCGAAGGCCGGTGACACCAACGGCCAGGGCCTGTTCGGGAAGTGGTTCGTCGCGGCGCCGTAACCTCTCCCCTCCTGCATCTCTCCCCCGCCGGCCGCGCGCCTCGAACGCGGCCGGCGGGTCCGTGTCTGCCGGTCGACGTCGGTTGAGCGACAGATCAGCTCGCCGGGCGGCCCATCCCGTCGGGACCGGCCGCGCGGACGCGGCGGACGGCCTCCCCCACTCCCCCGGTCCACGGCTGGCCGTGGCCCGGCAGGACCCACCGCGCCTCCACCCCCGCGAGGCGATCCATCGACGCGACGGCCTGGGCCGGGTCGGCGGTGAACGGCGCGATCATCGGCCCGGTCGAGCCGTTCGTGACGGCATAGGTCGACAGGACGTCGCCGACGAACAGGGCGTCGCGCGACGCGACGTGGAGCGCGGCGCAGCCGGGCGTGTGGCCCGGCGCCAGGATCACCCGCGGGGCGCCGGGGACGTCGAGCGTGGCGCCGTCGCCGTACGTCGCCACCTCGCCGATCGGCGTCTGCCCAAGGGCACCCCGCCGCAGGCCGAGGAGGAGAAACGACAGGAGCGGGATCGGCCGGATCGGGCCGCCGCCCTTGGCCGGGTTCGGGACCTCGCCCCGGGCCAGCGCGGCATCGAGCTCGTGGACCCGCGGGATCCAGCCCCGCTCGCGTCGCGCCCGCTCGGCGAAGCCGATGTGGTCGGAATGGCCATGGGTGAGGACGAGCGCCCGAACGTCGTCCAGGGTCCGGCCCATCGCCGCGAGCTCGCGGAGGAGGTCGGACCAGTCGCCGGGCATGCCGGCGTCGATGATCGTGATCTCGCCGGCCTCCTCGAGGAGGTAGACGTTGACGACGCCCGGCCCGAGGCGGTGGATCCCGTCAGCGACCTTCATCCGGGGATTCTGCCAGCCGGCGCACCGCATCGAACCCCGACCACGATCGCCGGACACGAAAACGCCCGAAGGAACCGCCGATCACTAGATGCTCCAGTCAATACAAGTACCAACCGGATCACTAGATGTTCGTGGCCCCTTCAGGCGCCTCGAACGTTACCGGGACGGCGGGCGGGCCGTCCAGCGAGTTATCCACGACTTCGTTGCACCGGCCTTGCAAAACACGACCCTTGTCCACACGCTTCCCACGATCCGCAACGGTCTCGAGCCGAACGCGCCTTCCCCACTGCGTTCGACAGCCATCGAGCCCGGCGGGCGCACAACAAAACGCCCAAAGGAACCTCGCTCCCGTAGCCTCCGCCGCCGATGCAAGCACCTGCGACGTCACTTTCGGTCTCGTGGCCCCTTCGGGCACGATCTACTCTACGGGCCCGGCCACCGGCTGCCTACCCCACTTGTCCACGAGTTTCGCGCTTCGTCGCCCGATTCCGGGACGGTTGTCCACGGCTCATCCACGACCCGGTCCACGTGATGGATCAGTCGTCCTCCTCGAGCGGCCACGTCGTGCCCGTGTCGACCACGGGCAGGCCCCGGGCGTCGACTTCGACCGGGTCCGCGTCGGCGATCCGCCAGCGCTGATCGTCGATGCGCTCGACCCGAACAGGGCGGATCTCCAACCAGAGCGTGAGCGGAATCCAGGCGGCCGCCTGGGACCGCGAAGAGAAGGGCGCCATGACATCGGTCAGCGTCTGGATGGCCGCCAGCTGGCAGATCAGCGATCCGTCCACGAGCACGACGCCGTCGCGCGGCCAGACCAGGCCGCGGACGTGCTCGACCCCGGTCGCGTCGCGTAAATGGGCTTCGCCATGGTCGACGACCGCGTTGCCGTGAATCGTCCCGTCCCCCTCCGGGTGGAGGGTCAGGAGACCCGCCGACGTTGACAGCTCGAGATGTGCGAAGCGGCCGTCCGGATCTGTCTCGAGCAGGAGGGAATGGCGCAGGGCGGGGGCTCCGGACGTCCGGACGAGCTCGCGCCAGCGCCGTCCGCGGCGGCCCTCCGCGACCGACCACGTAATGCTCTCGCCGCTCAACACGCGGACGTGACCGGCCCGGCGCAGCCAGCCCGCCATCGATCAGTCCCTTGTCCGGCCAGTCCCGTTGCCGCTGTCGGCGTCGAGCGAGAGCCGCCACCGGTCGGCCACCGCCGTCAGCTCGCCGGCCAGTCCCGGCGCCGCCCGGCCGTGGACGCGGACGTCGCGCTCGCCGTAGTCGAGGTCGACCGTCCCACGCTCGCGGACCCGCGCGAGCAGCTCACCGGCGGCGTACGGGACACGAACGTCGACGTCGACCCAGAGCGACGCGAGCAGCGCCGCGATCTCGGCCCGCAGCGTGTCGAGGCCGTAGCCGGTCAGCGCGCTGACGAGCACCGAGCCGGCCAGGGCCGGCGCCGGCGTCGCCCCGTCGCGTGCCGCCGCCTCGACCAGGTCGGCCTTGTTGAAGGTGACGAGGCGTGGCTTGTCGCCCGCGCCGAGCTCGTCGAGGACGGTCTGGACGGTCGCCCGATGCTCGCGCAGGTGCGGATCCGAGGCGTCGACGACCTCGATGAGGACGTCGGCCCGGTTGACCTCCTCGAGCGTCGCCCGGAAGGCGTCGACGAGCTGGTGGGGCAGCTTGTGGATGAACCCCACCGTGTCGGTGACGATCGCGGTCTGGCCATCGCCGAGGCGGACCTGGCGCGACGTCGGGTCGAGCGTCGCGAACAGCTTGTCCTCGGCGCGCGCGACCTCCGAACCGACGAGCGCGTTGAGCAGCGTCGACTTGCCGGCGTTCGTGTAGCCGACGATGCCGACCGTGGGCACCATCCGCCGGTCCCGGCCACGCGCTGCGGTCTGGCGCTGCTGGCGGACCTGGTCGACCCGCTCCTTCATCTTGGCGATCCGGGTCCGGATGATCCGCCGGTCGGTCTCGAGCTGGCTCTCGCCGGGGCCCCGCGAGCCGATCCCACCCTGGGTCCGCGACAGGTGGGTCCACAGGCGGGTGAGCCGCGGCAGCTGGTACTCGAGCTGGGCGAGCTCGACCTGGAGGCGGCCCTCGTGCGTCTGGGCATGGAGCGCGAAGATGTCGAGGATGAGCCGGCTGCGGTCGATGACCTTGACGTTCAGCAGGCTCTCGAGCGCCTTCTGCTGGCCGGGCGAGAGCTCGTCGTCCGCGACCAGCAGGTTGAAGCCGGTCTCGCTCTTGGCCTGGCCGAGCTCCTCGGCCTTGCCCTTGCCGACGTACCAGTTCGGGTCGACGTGGCGGCGGTTCTGCCACTCCGCGCCGACGACGTCCGCCCCGGCGGTGGTCGCGAGGTTGGCGAGCTCGGTCAGCGAGTCCTCGGCGCTCCAGCCGGTGTCGTCGCCGGTGTCGACCGCGACGAGGAACGCCTTCTCGACGGGCGGGGTGAGATCGATGGCGGTCTGGCGAGGCACGGCCGAAGGATACCGGGCGAGGCGTGGGGGCTCAGTCGGTGAGGCGTCGCGCGGCGGACACGGCCGATTCGACCGGTGGCCCGGAGGTCGCGTCCAGCCAGTCGATCCCGGGCTCGGCCCGGAACCAGGTCCGCTGGCGCTTCGCGAACGCCTGGTTGCGGCGGGCGTCCTCGGCGATCGCGGCGTCGCGAGCCAACTCGCCGTCCAGGACGGCCCATGCCTCGCGGTAGCCGATCGCCGAGAAGGCCGGCAGCCCCGGGTCGAAGTGCTCCCGGAGCGCCCGGGCCTCCTCGATCAGGCCCGCCTCGAACTGGCCGCGGGCCCGGTAGGCGATCCACGCCCGGTGTGCCGCCGGCTCGACGGTCAGGCCGATCCAGGCGACCGGCCCGTCGTAGTCGCGGGGGGCCGGCAGGTCCGGCTCGCCGCCGGCGACGGTCGCGATCTCGAGCGCCCGAACGACGCGGCGCGGGTTGGCGGTGTCGATCGCGGCAGCCCGCTGGGGCGCGACGCCGCGCAGCCGCTCGACGAGCGGCTCCAACCCGACCGCGAGGAACTCGGCCTCGAGGCGGGCGCGCACGTCGGGATCGGACGGCAGCGCCTCGGTCGCGATGCCGCGGGCGACCGCGCGGAGATAGAGGCCTGTGCCGCCGACGAGGACGGCCAGGGTCGGCGCCGGCCGAGTGGCGAGGTCCGCAAGCACGCCGCGGGCGTGGGTCGCGAAGTCGGCGACCGTGAACGGCTCGTCGGGCTCAACGAGATCGAGCCCGTGGTGCGGGATCCCGCGCCGTTCGGCGAGGCTGGCCTTGGCGGTGCCGATGTCCAGGCCGCGGTACACCTGGCGCGAGTCGCCCGAGATGACCTCCGCGGCGATCCCCTCCCCCGCCAGCCGCTCGGCAACGTCGACGGCCAGGCCGGTCTTGCCCGTCGCGGTCGCGCCGGCGATGACGAGGAGTGGCGGGAGGCTCACGCGCGAAGCAGCGCGCCTCGCAAGGCGTAGGGCCCGGCATGGTCGATCCGCGCCGGCACGATCCGGCCGACCAGCTCGGGCCCGCCGTTCAGGTGAACCAGCTTGTGCTCGCGGCTCCGACCGGAGACCTGTGGCCCTGCCGGCGGCGACGACGCCTCGTGATCGTGGCTGCGTGGCGCCGTGAGGGCGTCGACGAGGACCTCGACCTCACGCCCGAGCCAGGCGCGGTTCCGCTCGAGCCCGATCGACTCCTGGACGGCCAGCAGCTCGTTCAGGCGCTCCCGCTTGAGCGATGCCGGGACATCGTCGGCGAGGCGCGTCGCCGGCGTCCCCGGCCGCTCCGAGTAGGCGGCGGCGAAAACCTGGTCGTAGCGGACCGTCTCGAGGAGGCGAAGGGTCGATCGGAACTGCTCGTCGGTCTCGCCGCAGAAGCCGACGATGACGTCGGTCGAGATGGCGATCCCTGGGACGGCGTCGCGGATTCGGGCCAGCCGCTCCAGGTA
>VBFG01000091.1 GCA_005882635.1 Chloroflexota bacterium
CGTCCGATCGTCGGCCGACGACGCGGCATCCCGCGGCCGCCTCGACCACGCAACGGTCGGCTGGGCCGGGGCGGTTGGGGCTGCGGATGCGAGGTTCGGTCCCGCCGCCGGCGCCGCGTCGCGAGCGCCCGAGCCGATCGCCCCGACGTATCCGTGGTCCCTGTCGTAGCGACGGCGAAGAACAGGGTCGCGGAGCGTCGCCCATGCGTCGTTGATCTCGGCCATCCGCGCGGCGCTGCCGCCGGCGTCGGGATGGTTCTTCATCGCGAGCGCCCGGTAGGCGGCGCGGACCACGTCTGTGTCGGCCGACGGATGCACCTGGAGCGTTGCGTAGAGGTCCACGAGCGGATCGTGCGCGCTTCGGGGCAGGCCCGAAACCTGCTCATCGATGAGGCGAAATCGCGAGATCGTCCGGGGTCGGATGCGTCGTTCGCATGAGACGCCCTGTGCGGGTTCGGCGGCAGGGCCGGGGCCGCGAGGGCCCATCGATCAGAGCCGGTCGGCCTCGAGCTCGCCAGAGCGCAGCCACTTCTCGGCGCGGCCGAACAGGCCGGCGGCGAGGCGCCGGGCACGTCGGGCAGCCGACCGGCGCGTCTTGCCGGTTTTCCGCCGGCCGGCCCGGGCGAGGGCGACGGGCAACGACGGGACGGACGAGAGCGGCTCGATCGTCGACGTCTCGATCGCGCCATGGCTCGTCGCGACGGCCGTCGCCGAGACGACGGCGGCGGGTCGGTCGTTCATCGCCGCGATCGCCGCGACGCCGCTGTCGCCGGAGTCCGCGGGTGATGGAGCCGGAGCCAGCGCGGCCGCGGGAGCCGGGACCGGGGCGTGCGCCGCGCCACCGCTCGCCCGGCGCGAGGCCAGGTCGACGACATCGCCCCACGCCCGAGGTCGGGCGCCCTCGGCGCGCCACTCGTTCTCCGCGTTGGCGACCGCTCGCCGGCCGTCGAAGAGCTCGTCGAAGGTCGCGCCGTCGACGCGCTCATGCTCGACGAGGTACGCCGCGAGGCGGCGGAGCGTCTCGAGATGGGCGACCAGCGTGCGGCTGGCCTCCGCGTAGGCCTCGTCGAGGATCAATCGGATCGCCCGCGTCGCCGCCGCCTGGACATCGGACGGGAGCGACCGGCCGCCGGTCGGGACGAGGAAGGACAGGGAGCCACGACCGGACACGCCGCCGTCGGCGGCCTCGGGGTCCCGGCCCATGCCCCACTTCGTGACCATCATCGTGGCGATCCGGTTGGCGGCCTCGAAGTCGTTCGCCGCGCCGCCCGTCACCTCGTGGAACAGGATCTCCTCGGCGGCGCGGCCGCCCATCAGCGCGATCAGCCGGGCGCGGAGGTCGGACTCCGACGGCAGGTCGTTGTCCTCTTGGCTGCTGACCGTCACGCCGAGCGCCTCGCCGTGGGCGAACAGCGAGATCTCCTCGACCTTCCTCTTGTCGCCATGGACCTTGCCGCAGATGGCGTGGCCGACCTCGTGGGCGGCGATGATCGAGCGCTCCCGTTCGTCCATCGACCGCCGCCGCGACGTTCCGACGGCCACCTTCAGCCAGCCGGCATGGAGGTCCTCGGGCTCGAGCGTCTCGGCGCCGCGGCGGGCCGCGAGGATCGCGGCCTCGTTCAGGAGGTCGGCGAGCATCGCGCCGGAGAACCCGTACGTCTTGCGGGCGACCTCCTCGAGGTCGGTCGTGACGCCCAGCGGCTTGTTCCGCGAATGGACGTCGAGGATCTCCCGACGGCCCTTCACGTCGGGCATGCCGACGTGGATCTTCCGGTTGAAGCGGCCGGGCCGCAGCACCGCCGTATCGAGGATGTCGATCCGGTTCGTCGCGGCGATGACGATCACGTCGTCGGTCGACGCGAACCCGTCGAGCTCGACCAGCAGCTGGTTCAGCGTCTGCTCGCGTTCCTCGTGGCTGTTCGGGCCGCCGCGCGACTTCCCGATGGCGTCGAACTCGTCGAAGAAGATGACCCCGCGGCCCAGCTTCCGGGCCTGGGCGAAGAGATCGCGGATCCGCTTCGCGCCGACGCCGACGTATTTCTCGACGAACTCCGAGCCCGACGCGTAGTGGAACGGGACGCCGGCTTCGGCCGCGACCCCGCGAGCGAGCATCGTCTTGCCGGTGCCCGGCGGCCCCCACAGCAGGATCCCGCGCGGGATCCTGGCGCCGAGCCGCCGGAAGCGGTCCGGCGAGCGCAGGAACTCGATCGTCTCGGTTAGCTCGAGCTTGGCCTCGTCGCAGCCGGCGACGTCATCGAGGGTGACGCGGCCGATCGGCGGGCCGTCGTTGTCGGCGATGACGTGTTGGGTGGTGTCGGCCGGATCCGGTGGCAGGATCGTCGTGAACTTCGAGGGGCTGTCGCGCATGACACCGCCGGCCCGTCGTGACATGCGCCAGATGATCAGGACCGTGAGGCCGAGGAACGCGAACGGCAGGAGCACGGCGATGAGGTTCGGCCCGGCGCCTGTGCCTCCGGGATGGGCGACGCCGATCGCCTCGGTCGTCAGCAGGTTCCCGTAGCCCAGCGAGGTCAGGGCCGTGACGGCATCCGCCGCGCCGACCGACAGGTCGATCGTGACGACCTGCCCGCCGCGGGTCCGGGCGAGGAGCTCGCCGGCCGGCGACCCGGCGCTCGGTCCGGACGCGGTGATCGCCTCGACGTCGCCGTCCTCGATGTGGCGCTCGAGCTCCGCGAGCGTCCAGCCGTCGCGGACGGTGAACGTCGGCGCGGAGAGGACCGGCGCCGCGCGGGTCGCGGTGGTGACGATGAGGCCGACCGCGAGGGTGCCGACGAGGAGCGCGAGCAGAGCGCCAGCGGCGGCCGCGCGCGGGCGACGGCGGGCCGTCGCGATCCCCCGCGCTGGAAGGCGGCGACCAGAGCTGGCGAGGCGGCGCAAACGTTTCATCGACATCCGGGGCAAGGGAACGGTTCGAACCACCCCGTGACGGGGCTCGCCCGAATCTTCAATGAGTTTGTAACGCGATCGCATCCCCCGTATGGGGGATACGTGACGGTGACCGACGGCTGACGCTTCCCTGGTCCGGTGACGCAGACCTCAGCCGATCGTTGCGAATCCTAGCCCAATCGCGTCTCCCCCATGTCACGTCGCGGGCCGATCGGTAAGCTCGGCCGTCGCGACGGCTGACGACGACGGTCTCGATCCGACCGCCCGAGGTCGCGATCCGGTCCGTCGAGGTGGAGCGGGAGACGGGGTTCGAACCCGCGACATTCAGCTTGGAAGGCTGACGCTCTGCCAACTGAGCTACTCCCGCGCTGAAGGAATCCTAGCCGACGCGGTCGTCGGCCACGTCTCGATGATCGCCAGAGCTCGGGAAGTCTCCGTGAACGTGCCAATACCCGAGAACGATCGGACGGGCTGTCTCGTCAACGGGTAGAGAAGCCGGTCTCGCCACGAACATGCGGAATGTCATCGGTCGACGGCGGTATTGACACCCCGAATAGTCCGTCTCACGATCGGCCGGTCATCGTTTGCAGCCGGGCCGTTCGCATGAGCCATGTCCCCGAGCGGACATTGACGGCAGCCTCGTCCCGATGACCAGCCGACATCTGAGCGGCCGACCCGTGGTCAGACACTGACCCGGATTGCCGCGTCGCCGCCGGCGAGAATGCGCCTGTGTGCGGCCCTTCAGCGCGCTGAGACGAGATGCGTGATCGTCGCGGCGGGGTCGATGGCGCGTCCATCGACGGGTTGACCTGTTGGAGGTTCGGCGGGTGCGCAGCCCAGAAACCGTGAGGAGGTGGCGAACGACGGGCGACATGGACATCCGCGACGTGGGGATCGACCCCCTGCGCCGTGGCGAGAAACCCTCACCCGGATATCGAAGGATCGACTGAGGAGGAGGCAGCATGAAGCTCCGCACGTGGCTCGCGGTGCTCGTCCCGATTGCGCTCGTCGCGTCGGCCTGCTCGTCGAGCCCGAGCAGCGGGACCGCGAGCAAGCTCACGATTGCGGCGGTCCAAGGCGTCGAAGACGCGGGCCTCAAGGCGCTCGCGCCGATGTACAAGCAGCAGAAAGGCGTCGATCTCCAGATCGTCGAGGCACCGTACGACGACCTCTATTCGAAGCTGGTCAACGCCTTCAAGGCGAACGACTCGACGTATGACCTGATCATGATGGACGACCCGTGGATGCCGAAGTTCGGCACCGACGGCTCGCTGTCCGATCTCGGCCCACTCGGCATCACGCAAGATCCCGACATCGCCCAGGTGGTCTGGGACGTCGGGACGTGGCCGCCGCCGCGCGGCCCGGTGCCGCCGAGCGAGAAGAGCAAGCCGAAGCAACTCCTCGGCGTCACGATCGTGGGCAACGTCGAGATGTTCATGTACCGCAATGACCTGACCCCGAAGGGGCCAGCCACCTACGATGAAGTGCTCGCGAATGCCAAAACGCAGAACAAGCAGGGCTCGGTCGCCGGATACATCATCCGCGGCAAGGCCACCAACCCGGTCGTCGCGGACTTCCTGCCGATCCTCTGGTCACAGGGCGGCGACGTGTTCGACGAGAACTGGAACGTCGTGCTCGACAACGACGCATCAAAAGCTGCGATCAACTTCCTCGTGAACGACCTCAAGGCCGTCGCCCAGACCGATCCGGGCGGCACTGACGCCTCGGACCGCGACAAGATCATGGCCAACGGCCAGGGCTACCAGTCATCGGTCTGGCCGGGGGAGATCAACACGGCGGTCCTCGATCCGGCGGTCACGAAGGTCGCCGGCAAGGTCACATTCATCCCGATCCCAGCGGGCAAGAGCGGCAAGGGCGTGGGCATGATGGGCAACTGGTTGCTGGGGATCCCCAAGGCATCCAAGAACCAGCAGGCCGCGGCCGACTTCATCAAGTGGATGCTCCAGAAGGACACCCAGATGACGTACGCCCAGAACAAGGGGATTCCGTCGCGGACGAGCGTCCTCAAGGACGCCAGCTTGACGACGGCCAACCCCTATTTCCCGGTCCTCGCTGATGCGCTCCAGGCACCGCCGAACTGGCGGCCCCGAACGGATCAGTGGAATGCCGTCGAAACCATCATCGGAACCCATCTCAACAAGGCCCTGACCGGAGGAGAGACGGCCGATCAGGCCGCGACAGGTGCTGCGGGCGAGATCCGGACGCTGATGAAAGGGGCCGGCTACCCGACCCAGTGACCCCGAGCTGGTGGTGATCGATCGAGCGATCGACGGGCCGGTTCCCATGACTGGTTCGTGCCGGGGCACCGTGTGAGCGGAGCCCCGGCGAGGCCGTTCGGGAGCAGCACCCGCGTCCGCACAGCGTGGACCGAGCGGAACCGGCAGGAGCAGCTGGTCTACAAGCTCCTCCTGCCGGTATTCGGCACGGTCTTCGTCCTGACGACGATCCCATTCATCCTGGCCCTCATCCAGGCCATGACCGTCGAGGGCCGCGGGTTCGTCGGGCTCGAGAACTTCGGTCGAGCCCTTGCTAACCCGCTGCTCTATGAATCGCTGAAGCAAACCGGGCTCTACGCAGCGATCGTGCTGCCGACCGAGATCCTCGGCGGTCTCGGGATCGCCCTGCTCGTCCATCGCACGGTCCGCTCGAACGTCGTCCGCGCCGCGATCTATATCGCGGCCATGATCCCGATCGTCATTCCCCAGATCGCGGTCGGCGTCGTCTTCAGATTGGTCTACGCAGCCGACTACGGGGTTCTCAACGTCCTGCTCGGGCAGACCGGGCCGAGCCAGCCGTTGTGGCTGTCATCGCCGCCGCTCGCGATGATCGCGACAGCGAGTGTCGACATCTGGCAGTGGACGCCCTTCGTGTACCTGGTGATGTTCGCCGGCTTCCAGACTGTGCCCAGCGAGTCGGTCGAGGCGGCACAGGTAGATGGCGCTACCACCTGGACGCAGTTCCGGCATATCGAGCTGCCGTACCTCCGACCCCTGCTGCTGCTCGTCCTCTTCTTTCGAATCGCAGACGTGATCCGCGTCTTCGATCACGTCTATGTGCTCACAGGAGGCGGTCCAGGGACCACCACGCAGTTCCTGAGCCTCTACATCTATCGGATCGGCTTCAAGTTCTCCGATCTGGGCCAGGCGTCCGCTCTGGCGGTCGTCGTCATGGTGGCAATGATCGTCTTCTACACGATCGTTTCCCGCTTCTTGCCGGCGGACCGGGGATGACGCACCGCGGCCGACGACTCACGCGGCTCGCCACGACGGTGCTCCTGGCGGTGATCGCTCTTGTTTTCGCCTTCCCGCTCTTCTACCTGATCGCGACGTCCCTCAAGACGAAGGCCGATCTGTTCGAGCCCGTGCCGTCGCTCTTCCCGCCCAACCCGACGATCGACCCGTACATCAGCGTCCTGTTCACTCGTGGTTTCGGCGGACTGCTCGTGAACAGCATCGTGGTCGGCCTGAGCGCGACGTTCGTTGCGATCTGCGTCGCGTTTGCGATCTGCTACCCGATTACCAGGCTCCCGGCGTCGCCGCGCCTCCGAAGGTTCGTCCTCAATTGGGCGCTCTCCCTGCGGTTCTTGCCGCCGGTCGCCGTCGTGATTCCGTACTTCGCGATCGTCCGCACGATCGGGCTCTATAACCAGCTGCCGGCACTGATCGTCGTGTACGCGATCTTCAACCTGCCGCTGGCGATCTGGATGCTCCGCGGGTTCCTGGACGAGATCCCCCTTGAGATCGAGGAGGCGGCGCTTGTGGATGGCGCGAGCCGCTGGTACGCGTTCCGCACGATCCTGCTGCCGCTGTCGCGCACGGGGATCCTGGCGGTCGTGATCATCGTGTTTGCCTTCGACTGGGCCGAGTTCATGTTCGCCTTCATCCTCACGGCGACTCCTCAGGCAATGACCTTCCCGGTCGGTGTGCAAGGCCTCGTGACCCAATTCGAGATCATCTGGAACGACATGGCGGCGGGCGGAGTCATCGCAATCCTGATTCCGCTCAGCCTGATGCTCATCGCCAGGCGGCACGTGATGAGCGGACTGACGTTTGGCGTCATCCGCGACAAGTGAGGGAGTCGTGGCCCCAGTCATAGGTCCGGGCCCGATCACCGTCGTTCGGTCCTGCTCGTCCGCGCTGTACAAGGGGCGGTGGATCGGAGTACACCTGACGCCTTCGCCCTCACACCGGGCGACCCTCAGCCGCGACGACCGGGGGGTTGCGGACCGGATCGAGGAGGAGCCATGGTCTCCACCACACGCGCTTCCCTGCCCGTCGTTGCCCGCCGCTCCACGGTCGGCGCGATCGTGGCGCTGCTCGCGTCGGCGGCGGTCGCTCTCGCGGCGACGCTCGGGACGTTGAGCACCGCGAGCCGGCAGCCGAGCCCGTTCGCCGCCTGCACGGATGGGCAGAGCAGTGGACCGCCGCCCGGCGAGGTCTTCGTGAACGCCGAGGTCGAGCCGTGGGTGGACGTCAACCCGACGAACGGCAGCAACGTCATCGGCGTCTGGCAGCAGGACCGCTGGACCGACGGCGGCTCGCACAGCAACGACACCGGATTCAGCATCGACGGCGGAGCGACCTGGCAGTACCCGGCGACACCGATCCCATGGAGCACCTGCGCCGGTTCGACCGAGACGCGCTACCAGCGGGCGACCGATCCGTGGGTGTCGTTCGGCCCGACGGGTGTCGCCCACGCGATCGCCCTGTCGCTCGACCCCAACGGCTTCACGACCGCCGTGCTCGCCAGCCGCTCGTCCGACGGCGGCGTGCACTGGTCGGCACCGGCCGTCCTCATCGACGACAACGACCTCCGCTTCTTCAACGACAAGGAGTCGATCACGGCTGATCCGACTGACGCGGACCTCGTGTACGCGGTCTGGGATCGAATCTTCAAGCCCGGCCAGAGCAAGGGCTTCCCGTCGCAGGTCAACTCGTTCGCCTTCCGCGGCGTGCCGTACCTGGCCCGGAGCACCGACGGCGGGGCGACCTGGGAGCCCGCCCGCCGGATCACCGACAAGAATTCGAACTTCTTCACGATCGGCAACCAGATCGCGGTGCTGCCCGACGGCACCCTGATCGACTTCAACGACTACGCGACCGGGTCGGGCGTGCAGCCCTCCGTCCATGACTGGAAGGCGGTCTTCCGCTCGACCGACCACGGAGCGACCTGGACGGCGAAGCCGGTGACGATTGCGCAGAATTTCGAGGTTCGCCACCTGATCCCCGATGGATCGTTCCCGGTCCGTGCTGGTGGCGATGACATCGCCGTCGATCCGGCGTCGGGCGACCTGTACGCCGTCTGGACCGATTCCCGGTACAACGACGGGGCCCACAACGACGTCGTGCTGTCGAAGTCGACCGACCGCGGGCTGACGTGGTCGAGTCCGGTCAAGGTCAGCAAGAACCCGGTCGGGGTCGACGCGTTCACCCCGTCGGTCCAGGTCAATTCCGATGGCGACGTCGCGGTGTCGTACTACGACTTCCGGGATCAGACGGCGGCAACGGGCGTCGAGACCAACTTCTGGTTCGAGCTCTCGACGAACGGCGGCTCGACCTGGACGGAGTCGCGCCTGACCGACGCGTCATTCGACATCACGACGGCGCCGGTGGCGCCGGCCAGCCGCGGCTACTTCCTCGGCGACTACGAGGGCCTGTCGAGCCACGGGTCGACGTTCTCGAACCTCTTCGCTGTCACGACGGGAAGCACGTCCAACCGGACGGACGTCGTGTTCCGGACGGTGACGCCGTAGACGATCGCTCCTGAGGCGGCGGCTCTCGAGCCGGGAGCCGTCCGCGCCGGACAACCTGCCGGCTACTTCGTCGGGCGGCTGCCGTAGCGCGCGTTCGGCGGCTCGAGGATCGCCCGCTGCCGTTCGGTCAGGTTCGGGTACCGGTCGCGGTCATAAAACCGCGCCGACCAGGCGATCGCGTGCGGGTTGTACTTGAGGAAGAGGGTCCGCCGCTCGCCCGCTCCGCGCCACGGCAGCGTGCCGTGCGACATCGCCTCGGTGAAGACGATCGCGGTTCCGGCCGGGCCGGTGACCGGCGTGACGTACGGCCGCGGCGGGTCGACCTCGAGCTCCTTCCAGTCCTCGGGCAGGGCGAAGTTCGCCTTGTGGCTGGCGGCGACGCCGGCGAACCCGCCGTCGCCCGGGTTGACGTCGCGGAGGTTGGAGGCGACGACGACGAGCCCGGATCGGATCTGGCCGTCGTGGACCGCGTACGACTGGCCGTAATCGAACGGGGTCGCGCCGCCGTGGAGCATCGTGCCGATCGGGCCCTTGCCGCGCCGGATCAGGTCGGCGTAGTCGTGGTCGAGCCGGAAGCCCGGTCCGAGGATTCCCTCCAGGACTCCGCCCACCCGCGGGTTGTCGATGAGGTCCAGCCAGACCGGCCCCCAGTCGAGGATGTCGCCGAAGCGCCACGAGTTGGCGTCGTCTGGGACGACGGCGGCGACCCGCCGGTCGAACTCCTCGTTCAACGTCGCCAGACGGGCGGCGTCGAGCGCATCCGCGATCGTGATCCAACCCTGGAGGTCGAAGAGGTAGCGCTGGGCGTCGTCCATTCCGAGCCGGCGGCTACCCCTTGCGCTCGAGGATCGGACGGGCCTGATCGGGGTTGTCGACGACGAAGGCGAACATCGCCCGGTCGCCCCAGCGACCCAGGAACAGGTGGCCGTAGATGTTGACCCCGGCGTCCGCCAGCTCGCGCGACAGGCGGGCCATGCCGCCCGGCCGGTCGTCGACCTCGGTCAGGATCGACTCACCCTCGATGAACGTGTAGCCGCCCTCCTCGAGGACGGCCCGGGACGCGTCGTCGTCGGCCGTGGTCATGATGATGTGGCCCGAGTCGCCGATGCCCCCGCCGCCGATCGCCCGGAGGTCGATGCCGCGGGCCGCCAGCGCCTCGGCGAGGACGGCGAGCGCGCCTGGCTCGTTCTTCAGCTCGACGACGAACTGGTTCGCCATGGGACCTCCGGTGACGGGATGGAGCGTGATTCTAGCGCCGGGTCGGCCGCCCGCCGGGCGTGATACGTTCCCGGCCCATGGCGACGTCGACGATCGAGCTGCCGGACGCCGTCGCCGCCGCCCTCGCAGAGCCCGGGGTGGCCGAGCCGGGCATCGTCGCGGCGAACGGGATTCCGTTCGCGATCCGGGCGTGGGGTGATCCGGTTCGGCCGCCGCTGCTGCTGATCCACGGCGTGACGGCCTCGAGCAGGGTCTGGTGGCGGCTCGGGCCGGCCCTGGCGGCCGGCCTGGAACGACGGGTCGTCGCGGTGGACCAGGCCGGACACGGCCGGACCGTCGCCTGGGCCGGCCATCATTTGTTGGCCGACAACGCCTCGGACCTCGTGGCCTTCGCTCGGGCGGCAGGCCTCGACCGGCCCGACCTCCGCGTGGTCGGCCACAGCTGGGGCGCGGCGACCGCCGCGTGGTTCCCCGCAACCGGGTTGCGGCCGGAGGTCCTCGTCCTCCTGGAGCCACCCGCCATCAGCGCGGCGGCGCTCGCGACGATGCTGGTCGATCCGATCGAGCGCCACTACGACGACCTCGACGAGGCGATCCGAGCGATCGGCGCCCTGTACCCGACGTGGGGCTACGGCGACGTCATCGCGAAGGCCGAAGGCCTCACCCAATTCGACGTCGGGGCGGTGCGGACGGTCCTGACCCTCAACGGCGACTGGGACGGCGGCCTCACCGCGCTCGGAGATCCCGCGGCCGCGAGCGCCGTCGTCCGACTGATCCGCGGTGATCCGGCGTCGGGCGGCCTGATCCCGGACGAGGCCGCCGCGGCTCTCAGGCGGCTTCTCGGCGAGGCGAACGTGATCACGATCCGGGGCGGCAGCCACTCGCCGATGCGCCAGCTGGCCGAGCGCACGACGCTCGAGCTCCTCCGCGCCCTCGAGCCCGCCTGAGGCGCGGCTCCTCTCCGACCGGTCAGGGGCGCCGGATCGCGAGCGCCCGCTCGTAGAGCGAGGCATACCGCGGCGCGGAGCCGCGATCCCAGTCGAAGTCGACGGCCATGCCCCGTGCGACGAGGCCGTCCCACGCCGCGCCGCCCGCCGCGCGCATCGCGATCGCGGCCTCGCAGGCCTCGGCGAGCGCGGCGGGTGTCGCCTCGTCGAACGCGAAGCCGGTCCCCTCCCCCGGCCGCCGCCGCTCGTCGATCACCGTGTCCGACAGGCCGCCCGTCCGGCGGACGATCGGCGGGGTCCCGTAGCGGAGCGAGATCATCTGGCCGGTGCCGCACGGCTCGAACCGCGACGGCATCAGGAAGAAATCGGCGCCCGCGTAGATCCGGCGGGCCACCGCCCGGTCGAACCGCTCGATCAGCGCGACCCGCTCGGGTCGCGCGTCGGCGAGCGCCCGGAACGGCGCCGCCAGGGCGTGGTCGCCGGAGCCCAGGACGACGATCCTGGCGCCGCCGTCGACCAGGCGCCGGCCGGCGCCGGCGAGCAGGTCGAAGCCCTTCTGCGGGTCCAGCCGACCGATCATCCCGAGCACCGCGCCGTCGTCGGCGGGGTCGAACCCGAGCCGTGTCAGGAGGTCCGCCCGGCAGGCGGCGCGCCCGCGAAGGTCGGCAGCGGAATACGGCGCCGCGAGGTCGGCGTCGGTCGATGGATCCCAGACGACCGTGTCGAGCCCGTTCAGGATCCCGACGAAGCGATCGCCCCTGGCCCGGAGCGCGTCGTCGAGGCCCATCCCGTACTCGGCGGTCAGCGCCTCCCGGGCGAAGCCGGGGCTGACGGTGTTCGCCATCTCGGCCCGGACGATCCCCTCCCGGATGAGGTCGACCCCATCCGCGCCGGCCGGCAGGACGCCGCCGCCCGGGACGAGCCCGAGCTGACGAAGTTCTCCGCGGCCCGTCCAACCGTGGTAGGCGAGGTTGTGCAGCGTGATGACGACCGCCGCCTGGCCGATCACCGGATCGTCGGCCAGCCACGCGTCGCGCTGGATCGCGGCGGGGCCGGCGTGCCAGTCGTGGAGGTGGAGGATGTCGACCGGTCGGTCGCGCTCGTGCCGGAGGGTCTCCAGCGCGGCCCGACAGAACAGCCCGAACCGCCAGGCGTTGTCGGCGAAGTCGCCGCCGCCCGGCGGTCCGTACATCCCGACGCGGTCGTAGGCCGCGGGGTGGTCGACGAGGCGCAGGCGGTAGCCGTTCGCCTCGACGTCGACGATCCGAAGGTCCGTTGCCCCGTCGGGCGCCAGCGGATCCGGGACCCGGACGATCGTGCCGCCCGGCGTTCCGGGCGGTACCGGGACGCTCCGGTAGCGAGGCAGGAAGACGTCGACCGGGCCGGCGATCGAGGCGGGCAGCCGGCCGAGGCTCCGCGCCAGCGCGTCGACGACGTCGCCGAGACCGCCGGTCTTCGCCCATGGCTCGCATTCGGCGGCGATCATCGCGATGCGGAGCGGCATCCCGGCATCCTAGAGGCCGGCCCGGCCCGGCGCTGGCTCGGTCGACCGTCGAGTCTGCCCGCAGAGGCTCGAGCGAAGTCTGTCGGCTCAGTACAGCTCGGGGACGAACGTCTGCTCGTTCAGCGGGGGCCGGATGTAGCCGTCGTCCGGCTGGCGCGGCGGCAGCTCGATCGTCTCCGGCGCGACCTCCTCGTACGGGATGAGGTCGAGGAGGTGCCGGATCACGTTCAGACGGGCCCGCTTCTTGTCGTCCGAGTTGACGACGTACCAGGGTGCCTGCTTCGTATCCGTGTACCGGAAGCTCTCGTCTTTCGCCCGGGAGTATTCGACCCAGCGCGTTCGTGACTCGAGGTCCATCGGGCTCAGCTTCCAGCGCCGCGTCGGGTCCTCGATCCGCTGTCGGAAGCGGCGCTCCTGCTCTTCGTCGCTGACTGAGAACCAGTACTTGATCAGGATGATCCCGGACCGAACGAGCATCCGCTCGAACTCCGGGACGGAGCGCATGAACTCGCGGTACTCGGCCTCGGTGCAGAAGCCCATCACCCGCTCGACGCCGGCGCGGTTGTACCAGCTGCGGTCCATCAGGACCATCTCGCCGGCGGCGGGCAGGTGGGCGACGTAGCGCTGGAAATACCACTGAGTCTTCTCGCGCTCCGTCGGAGCCGGCAAGGCGACGACGCGGGCCACCCGCGGGCTCATCCCTTCGGTGATCCGCTTGATGGCCCCGCCCTTGCCGGCGGCATCACGGCCCTCGAAGATCACGACGATCTTCAGGCCGGTATGGCGGATCCACTCCTGGAGCTTGACCAGCTCGATCTGGAGGCGACGCAGCTCGGCCAGGTAGGCCTTGTTGGAGAGTCGCGGCCGAGCCGGCGCCTGGCCCGGCGGGGCCGCCTGCCGCCGCGGGTTCGCGCGAGCCGACGGTCTCTTCCTGGATCGCGTCCCCGAACCGGTCGCCGTCTTCGCCATCGGCCGCCTCCATGCCCGAGCACGACGAAGGATCGCGACTGTATCACGGGACGCCGTGCCTAAACCGGTTCACAACCGGGATTCGGGGCCGCTATGATGCGACCTCAATGCCCTCCCGTGTCTTCGTCCCGACGATCCCGGGTGACTCCTTCCGGTTGCCGCCGGCCCTGGAAGGCCTTCGCGCGCTCGCCTACAACCTGTACTGGGCGTGGCATCCCCGCGTCCGGGTGATCTGGAGCCGGATCGACCGCCGTGCGTGGACCCGCCACCGCAACCCGATCCCGGTCCTCGCCGGCCCGATCGACTGGACCCGGCTCCTCGACGATACGAGCTTCATGGCCGACGTTCGCGAGGTCCTCCGCGACTTCGACCGCTACATGTCGAACGGCGCGGACCGCTGGTTCGAGCGCCATCACGCCGACGCGCTGCCCGGCCCGGTCGCCTACTTCTGCGCGGAGTACGGGCTGACGGAGGCGCTCGGGATCTACTCCGGCGGTCTCGGCGTGCTGGCCGGCGACCACATGAAGACGACGTCGGACATGGCCCTGCCGTTCGTTGGGATCGGCCTCCTCTACCGCCGCGGCTACTTCCACCAGACGATCGACGCCGACGGTCACCAGGAGCACGCCTACCCGGACTACGACCTGCGGGCCTGGCCGGTCGGCCGCGTCCAGGGTCGTGACGGCGAGCCACTGACGGTGACGGTCGCGCTCCCCGACCGCGACCTGCACGTCGCGGTGTGGTCCGTCCAGGTGGGGCGGACGCCGGTCCTCCTGCTCGACACCGACATCCCCGAGAACGACGACGGTGACCGGCCGATCACCCACATCCTGTACGTTCGGGGCCGGGAGATGCGCCTCCACCAGGAGCTCGTTCTCGGCGCGGGGGGCGTCCGTGCCCTGCGTGCGCTCGGCATCGAGCCGGCCGTGTGGCACCTGAACGAGGGACACTCGGCGTTCCTGCTGGCAGAGCGCGCCCGCGAGTACGTCGCCGCGGGCGACGAACTCGACGCGGCCTGGCAGAAGGTCCGCCGCGACAGCGTCTTCACGATCCACACCCCGGTCTCGGCCGGCAACGAGCGGTTCGCCGCCGACCTCGTCCGGAAGATCGCCGGGCCGCTTCTCGAGGGCGACGGCCGGCCGCAGACCGGCGGCGTCCCGGTCGACGCGGTCCTCGAGCTCGGCCTCGGGTCCGACGCTGATCGGTCGGTCTTCGACATGACCGGCTTCTCGCTGCGCCTGACGAACGACGCCAACGCCGTCAGCCAGCTCCACGCCCAGACCGCCGACAGCACCTGGCAGGGCATCTCGCCGAACCGGATCCGCGGGGTGACGAACGGGGTCCACGTCCCGTCCTGGAGCGGCAACGCGGTCGTCGACATGCTCGGTCGGTCGCTCGGCGCCAACCTCGACGACCTCGACGAGGAGAGCGAGGTCGGCGCCTTCTGGGACCGCCTCGCCGACATCCCGACCGCCGAGCTGTGGGATACCCACCAGCGCGAGAAGCTCGAGCTGGCGATCTTCGCGAGGCGCCGGCTGCGGGTCCAGTTCGCCCGCCACGGCGAGGCCCCGGGCGTCCTCGACGCGCTCGAGTCGGCGCTCGATCCAGATATCCTGACGATCGGCTTCGCCCGCCGCTTCGCGACCTACAAGCGGGCCGGCCTCCTCTTCACCGACCTCGACCGGCTGAGCCGGATCTTGTGGAACGCCGACCGGCCGGTCCAGATCGTCTACGCCGGCAAGGCCCATCCGGCCGACCGACCCGGCCAGCAGGTGATCCAGGAGATCTTCGCCCGGTCGCGCTCCGAAAAGCTCCGCGGTCGCGTGTTCATCCTCGAGGACTACGACATGCGGATAGCCCGCTACCTGGTGTCGGGCGTCGATGTCTGGCTGAACAACCCGCGCCGGCCGCTGGAGGCATCGGGCACGAGCGGGATGAAGGCCGGCGTCAACGGCGTCGTCAACGTCAGCGTCCTCGACGGCTGGTGGGACGAGGGCTGGCTCGGCGACAACGGCTGGGCGATCGGTGGCCGGGAGACCAACCCCGACGAGGGCGCCCAGGACTGGGCCGACGCGCAGGATCTCTACCGGCTCCTCGAGGAGGAGATCGTCCCACGCTATTACGACCGGGGCGCGAACGGGCTGCCCGAAGCCTGGGTCGACCTGATGCGCCGGTCGATGGCCTCCACCCTGTGGCGGTTCTCGACGACGCGGATGCTCCACGACTACGTCGAGAAGATGTACCTCCCGGCGGCCGGGACGAGTCAGCCGACCGAGGCCGGCCCGGACGCCGCTCCTGCGCCGAAGCCGGAGCGCCCCAGACGCCCCCGCCGGGCGTCGGTCGCCGCCGCCGGGAGCTGAGCCGGCTCGCCTAACCAGGAGCCGACTGGACGAGGACGACGGCCGACTGCTCGGGGAGCTCCACGACGCGGCCGTCGACGAGCCGTCCGGCCGCGACGACCGGCAGGTCGAGAGCCGTAAGGCCGGCGACCAGCCCGGGGTCGACGTCCAGCCGGACCGGCTCGCGGCCGCTGTTGACCGCCACGAGCGCCCGTTCGCCGTCGGCAGAGCGGGCGAGGGCGACCGCCGGGCCCGACGCCGCCGCGACCTCAACCGTCCCGCGGCGCAGCGCCCGATGATCGCGTCGGGCGCGGATGGCGGCCTGGACGAAGGAGCGGTGGGCGATGGCACCCGCGTCGGGAGCGGTCGGATACGCCCGTCGGCAGGCCGGATCCGGGCCGCCCTCCATCGCCAGCTCGTCGCCGTAGTAGATCGCCGGCGCGCCGGGGAGCGTCAGCAGCAGGAGGGTGGCGAGGCGGAGCGCGGCGACGTCGCCGGCCAGGACCGTCCGGGCCCGGGGCGTGTCGTGGCTGCCGATCAGGTTGTACTGCGCGCCGACGACCGCCGGGTCGTACAGCTCGACCAGCGAGCGGACCCGATTTCCGAAGGCCCGTCCGTCGAGCGCCCGGAGGAACCGCGCGTAGTCGACCTGTCCGGCGATCGCGCCGTGATCGAGGGCGCCGCCGCTGGCGAAGCCGAGGATCGCCAGGCCGAGTGGGTAGTTCATCAGCGCGTCGAACCGGTCGCCGAGGAGCCACTCCGGGGATTCCCGCCAGATCTCGCCGACGAGGTAGGCATCCGGCCGGACGGCCCGGACGCGCTGGCGGAACTCCGGCCAGAACGTCGGGTCGCCGACGTCGGCGGGCACGTCGAGCCGCCAGCCGTCGATCCCGAAGCGGAGCCAGTGCTCCGCCACGCCGAACAGGTACTCGCGGGCCGGCGGGTGCTCGACCCGCAGCTTGGGCATCGACGGCACGTTCCACCACATCGCGTAGCCGGTCAGGTCGAAGCTCGCCTCGCCGCGTGGCCGGTAGGCGTCGATCCCGCGGCGGCCGGCGAGGACATCCGGGTGGAGGTAGAACCAGTCGCGGTACGGCGAGGCGATCCCGTTCTCGAGGAGGTGCTGGAACGGGAAGAAGCCGCGGCCGGCGTGGTTGAAGACGCCGTCGAGGATCACCCGCATTCCTCGGTCGTGGGCGCGGTCGAGGAGCGTCCGGAGCGCATCGTCGCCGCCGAGGAGCGGGTCCACGGCGAGGTAATCGGAGGCGTTGTAGCGATGGTTCGAGGCCGCGCGGAAGATGGGGTTCAGGTAGAGGCCATTGATCCCGAGATCGGCGAGGTCGTCGAGTCGGTCGGCGACGCCGTACAGGTCGCCGGCCTTGAAGCCGGTCGTGGTCGGTGGCGCGTCCCACGGCTCCAGCGACCCGGGCGCCGGGACGCGCCCGCTTCGCGCGAGGCGGTCCGGGAACACCTGGTAGAAGACGGTGTCGGCGACCCAGGCCGGCGGGTCGACCGTCACGGGCCGAGCAGGATCACGACGGTCGATTGCGGCTGGAGCGTCGCCACCGGCCGGTAGTCGTGGAAGCCGCCGGCGGCGGTGAGCTCGGGTCCGATCGTGACCGTCTGACCGTAGGCGCCGAAGACTGCGGGCCGGCCACAGAGTGGGCTCGACTCGAGCGACAGCGTCGGGCTGACGGGCTCGGTCGACACGTTCGTCAGGACGAGGGCGGTCTCGGTCGGCGCGACGCGCAGGGCGGCGACGACGCTCGACGAGTCACTCGCGACTGGCGCCCATGTCCCCGACGACAGCGCGGGGTGGAGCTGGCGGAGATGGATCAGGTTCCGGTAGCGGGACAGCAGCGAGGAGTTGCTCGCGGATTCGTCGGCGACGTTCAACGATGGCGGGTCGTCGGACATCGACTCCCACGGAGCGCCGCTGCTGAAGCCGGCCGCCGGCGACGAGGCGTCCCAGCGCATCGGCGTCCGGATCCGCTCGTCCGGCTTGGCGCCGGTCAGCCCGATCTCCTCGCCGTAGTACACGAACGGGACGCCCGGGCCGGTCAGCAGGAGGTCCGCGGCGACGCCGAGCTGTCCCGGGTCCGAGTCGAGCTGGGTCGCGACGCGGTTCATGTCGTGGTTCGAGAGGAAGGCGCCGAACCCGCTCGTTGCCGGGTAGAGCTTCGTGACGTTCGTCATCAGCCGCATCAGCGTCGCCGCGTCGCCCGACTGCGCAGCGCCCACATAGCCGGTGTCGAGCGCGAAATCGAAGGTGAGGTCGAGGTCGGCGGGGACATAGCTCGCGCTGACCTTGGGGAGGTCCCAGACCTCGCCGAGGAGCAGCGTCCGCGGCACCTGCGCGTCGACGGCCGACCGGAAGGTCCGCCACCAGGCGTGAGTCTCCGGCGTGTTCTCCGTCGTGGGCCCGTCCTCCACGAGGTACTTGGCGGCATCGAGACGGAACCCGTCGACGCCGGCGGTCCCGAGCCAGAACTCGGCGTCGGCGGTCACCTCCGCCGTCACGTCCGGGTTCCTCAGGTTCAGGTCGGGCAGGTCGGCGCCGAACGCGGCGTAGTAGAAGCGCGAGCCGTCGGGCTGCCAGCCGTTTCCCTGCGGCGCGTCGGACCAGCGGTACCAATCGGCGTACGGCCCCGTCCCGGTCTTCGATCCGACGAACCACGGATGCTCGTCGGAGGTGTGGTTCAGGGGCAGGTCGAGGATCACGGCGATCCCGCGCCGATGGGCCTCCTTCACGAGCTCGCGGAGATCGTCGAGCGAGCCGTAGTCGGGGTTCACGGCGCGATAGTCGGTCACGTCGTAGCCGTGATAGGACGGCGAGGGGAACGTCGGCATCAGCCACAGCGCGGTGATGCCGAGGTCGGTCTGGCTCGCGACGTTGTTGTCGTTGAAGTAGTCGAGCTTGCCGATCAGCCCCTTGAGGTCGCCGATGCCGTCACCGTCGCCGTCCGCAAAGCTCCGGACGAAGACCTCGTAGAACGTCCGGTCCCGCCACCAGCCCGCCTGGTCGAGCCCGGAGGGAGGGGCGACCGGCGGGATCGGGCCACACGTGGGGGCGGGCCCTGCTCCGGACGCGGTGGCGCTCGTGGCGGGCGCCGTCACTGAGCTGCCCGGGGTCGGCGAGACCGTCGAGCCGCACCCGACAACCGCAAGAAGGGCGACCGTCGCGACTGCGACCGTCGCCCGCCGCCGCCACCCGAGAATCAACCCTTGACGCCGCCGACCGTCAGCCCGGACACGATCCACCGCTGGAGGAGCAGGTAGACGACCATGACCGGCAGGGCGAAGAGGATGGCGAATGCCGCGAAGGTCGACCACGGGGTGCTCCCGGCGTACTGACCGACGAGCGCATTCAGCGCAACCGCGAGCGTCCATTGGCTCGGGTCGCCGACGATGAACACCTGGGCTGTGATGAACTCGGTCCAGCCTGCGATGAACCCGAACAGCGCGGTCACCGCCAGGACCGGGGTGGACAGTGGCAGGACGACGTGGCGGAACGCCTGGAACCGACCGGCGCCGTCAACGACCGCCGCCTCCTCGAGCTCCTTCGGGATCGTATCGAGGTAGCCCTTGAGGTTCCAGATCGCGAACGGAAGCTGCGTGGATGTGACGGCGAGAGCGACGCCGAGGAGCGACCCGCCCAGGTTGAAACCGCCGAGGCGGACGCGGTTCAGCGACACGAACAGCGGCCCGATCGTCGCGACCGCCGGCAGCATCAGGACCGCGAGCACGGCGATCATCAGGAACTCGCGCCCGCGGAACTTCATCCGCGAGAACGAATATGCGGCGAGGACGCCGAGACCGACGCTGAGGGCCGAGATGATGAAGGCGAGCGACAGGCTGTTCAGCGCCAGCTGGAAGAACGACACCGGATTGAGGGTCGGCCGAGCCAGGACGCGGGCATAGGCGTCGAGATTTGCACCCGGCGGGATCAGGCTGTCCGGGCGCGCGATGTTCCGGGGATCGAGCGACATGCCGACGATCCAGACGACCGGGAACAGGACCGTCGAGCCGATCAGGAGACAGATCAGCTGAAGCACGACTTGGTTGCCGAGCTTCAGGCGGCGGCCCGATCCCGTGGCCGTTCGAGCGATAGGTTGGATCTCGATTCGCGGAGCGACCGCCGCGGGCGTGGTCATGGCCGGAGCCTTCCCTGCTCGAGCTGAGGTGCTGGACAGAGGCGATCCATGGTGGTCACGCGTCGAACGACGCGGTGGCGCGCGCCAGTCGGTTCGTCGCCAGGGTGATGATGAGGAGGATGAAGAACTGGAAGATCGCGAACGCCGCGGCGACCGCGTAGAGGTGCTGCTCCTGAACGAGTCGGTACGCCGTCGTCACGAGCAGCTCTGTCTGGCCGAACGGACCGCCGCCCGACATGAAGTACGAGAGCGCGAACAAGTTGAACGTGATCACGAAGCCGTAGATCGCGAACGGCAGCATCGCCGGGCGCAGGAACGGCAGGGTCACGGTCTTGAACTTGGACCAGTAGCCGGCCCCGTCCATCTCGGCGGCTTCGTAGAGATCCTTCGGGATCGCCTGGAGTGCGCCGGTCGCGACCACGGAGTTCAGCGGCCAGCCAAGCCAGATGTTCGCCGTGAGGAGGGCGAAGTAGGCCAGCGGCAGGATCAACGGGCCGACCGCGAAGATCGGGTTGGGCTGATTCAGCCAGTCGAGCTGGAACGGCGGGAGCTTGAACAGGACGCCGATCGTGCCGTTGATTGCCTGGTTCACCGCGCCGTACTGCGGGTCGAACATGTTCCGCCACACCGTCGCGACGATGATCGGCGGGATCGCGATCGGCAGGATGTAGATCGCCCGCCAGATCCTCTTGAACCGCAGCCCGTCGACGTTGAGGATCAGGGCGATGATCACGCCGATGACGACGTGGATCACGACGTTCGAGAACGCCCAGAACAGGTTGAACGTCAGAACCCGCACGAAGTCGAAGTTCGGGATGACGATGTTGCTGTCGAGAATGCGGGTGAAGTTGTCGAACCCGACGTAGGCCGGTCCCGGCGAGTTCGGCCGGAGGTTCTTCAGCTGGAAGTCGGTGAAGGCCATCCAGACCTGGAAGACGAGCGGGTAGAACGTGATGATCGCCATCACCAGCAGGGCCGGCAGCAGGAATAGGTAGGCCGTTCGCGAGTTCTGCGTCCGTCGCCAGAACGATGGGCGTTGGAACCCGGCCTGGCTCGCTGCCACGGCGGTCATCGGGCGTTCTCCCTCCTCCGTTCGTCGCGAGCGGACCCGGATCGGGGACCCGGGTCCGCGTCGGGACGATGTCCTGCGAGGTTACTTGCCGTTCGCCTTGTCCATCGCGCTGCAGGCGGTCGCGACGAGCGTCGTCGGGCTGTCGCCCTTGTCGATGGCCGCCGCGAGGGCGTTGCCGAAGTTGCCCCAGTAGTTGTTGAGCTCCTTGGCCGTCGGGCGGGGGAAGCCGCTGGGCATGAGGGCCGCGAACGACTGGGCGATCGGGTCGGTTGGCTTGATGGTCGTGTTCGCCGGCAGGTGACCGGCGTCCGCGAAGACCTGCTCGTTCGCCGGGAGGAGGAACTGCAGGGCGAACTGCTTGGCCAGGTCGACGTTCTGGGACGAGGCGTTGATGTAGAAGCCGTCAGGCGCGGTCATCGGCGCCCATGCGCCACCCGGCCCCGACGGGCCGGCCACGACCGCGAGCTTGTCGCCGAGCGCCTTGGACAGGTCGCCCGACTGCCACGGGCCGTCGATGAACCCGGCGATCTTGCCGGAGATCAGGTCGGCCTTCGCGTCGTTGTCGTTCTGGTAGAAGTGCATCCCGGCGGCCTTCATGTCCTGAAGCCACTTCAGGCCATCCGCCACACCGCTGGTCGCGGTCGCCGCGCACTTGCCGGAGTCGTCGAGGATCTTGCCGCCGAAGCTGGAGTAGAGCCCCCAGAGGTAGTAGGCGCCGCCGCCGTTCGCGCCATAGACCCAACCGAGCTTGCTGGCATTCGCCTTCCAGTCATCGGTGGTCGCCGGCGCCGTTGTCAGCGTGCTCTTGTTGTAGAAGAGCTCGACGGCCTTCATCGACTCCGGGATCTCGTACATCTTCCCGTCGACGGTCGCCGCATTGATCGCGACGTCCGACGTGTTGTACGGCGCGGCCTTGAGCGTGGCTGACAGGTCGCTGACGTCGACGAGCAGTCCTTGCCGAGCCTCGTTGGGGAGGCTGTCATTCGGGGCGATGTACATGTCCGGCCCGGACCCGGTACCGGCCTGCGTCTCGAAGTTCGAGAAGAGGTTGTTGAACGGGACGTCCGTCACGGTCACGTTGAGGCCGGGATTGGCCGTCTTGATGTTCCCGACGATCTTGTCGAAGGCGTCCTTCTCCGCGCTGCCCGACGCGCCGTAGGCCTCCCAGATCGTGAGCGAGCCCGTGAGGGCCGCGGCGCTCGCCGCGGGTGAGGCCCCGCCCGACTCGGCGGGGCTGGATGCGGCCGGCTGGGACGCCGCCCCGCCGGATGACGCCGGGCTGGGCGTCGCGCCGCCGGTGCACGCACCGACGATCATCGCAACCCCGGCGAGGGTGCTGACCATTCGCAACTTCGCGTTCATGGTGCTCTGTGTTCTCCTCCTGCGTGGTTCGTTGGCCGGCCGGGCCGGCCCGTTGCCGCCCTCCGAGGGCGACTCTTCCGTTCGATCGCGTCGGCGACCCACGGTCGGGTCCGCGACTCGTCAGGCTGACTTCGGTTTGCCGGCGGCCACCTCCCGTCTGCTCGCGGGGGCCGGCCCGGTCGACGACCGGACGACCAACCGCGTCTCGAGCCGCTGGTGACCGGGCGCCGCGTTCCGGCCCTCGATCACGGACAGCAGCATGCGGACCGCCGTCTCACCTTTGCCCCGAACGGGCTGGTGGACGGTCGTCAGCGGCGGATCCGTGGAGGCGGCCAGATCGACGTCGTCGAAGCCGACGACGCTGACATCGCCCGGCACGGTCCAGCCTCGTTCATGGATCGCCTGGATGGCACCGATCGCCATCCCGTCGCTCATCGCCAGGACCGCCGTCGGGCGACGGCCAGAGGCCCACAGCCGGCCGAACGCGTCGCGGCCGCCGTCGATGCTGGCCGGGCCGGTCGCGATCTCGCCCGCGGGAAGCTCGATGCCGGCCTCGGCGAGCGTCGAGCGATAGCCACGCAGCCGCCGCCAGACGACCCCGCCCTCTGCCGGGCCCGCCGACCGGGGGCCGTCGATGGCCAGGATCGCGATGTCGCGGTGGCCGAGCTCGAGGAGGTGCCGGGCGGCCAGGCGCGCTCCACCCTCATCGTCGACGTCCACGGATGCGACCTCGCCGGATGTGTTCGAGTCGACGAGCACCATCGGCAGGCCGGCCCGCCGGACCTCGTCGATCTCCGGGTGGTCGTCGGTCAGGCCGATCGCGACGACCCCATCGACCGTCGCCCGGTTGATCGCCCGCGACAGCGAGCCGTGGAGCGGCGAGATGAAGTGGAGACCGTAGCCGTGCTCCTCGGCGACGCCGGCGATCCCCGCGCTGAACGTCCCGAAGAAGGGGTTGGTGAAGATGACCGACAGGTCCTGTGGGGTCAGCACCCCGATCGCCCCGGTCCGCCGCTGGGTCAGCATCCGGGCGACCGGGTCCGGCCGGTAGCCCAGCTCCTGGGCAATGTCCAAGATGCGGCTCGCGGTCGCGGTGTTGAGCCGGTCCGGGCTGTTGAATGCGAACGACACGGCGGTCTTCGACACGCCCGCCTTCTCGGCGACGTCGGCGATCGTGACCCGTCGCGTGCTCTGCTCCACGCCGCTCCTCCTCGGGCCCGGAACCTTCGCCTGCCTCCGCCAAGCCTGCGCGGCCGGTCCCAGACGCCGGTCGCGAGCGTGTATCATGGAGGTAGCAAAACCGGTTTAGCAAACCGGTTTACGGACCCTAACAGGACGCGACCGCGACGTCAACGGTCGGGTCACGCAAATCCCGGCGCGGCAGCCGATCGACGCGCCGGGCGCGGCCTCGAGGAGAGCGGGTGACACGCCGCATCGGGTTGGCTCTCACGCTCCACAATCACCAGCCCGTCGGCAACTTCGGCTGGGTCATCGCCGAGACCTACGAGCGGGCCTACCTGCCGATGCTCGACGCCCTCGACCGCCATGCCGGCGTGAACGTCGCCCTCCACTACACCGGCCCGCTGTTGTCCTGGCTCCGCGTCGAGCGGCCCGAATTCCTCGAGCGCCTCGCGGCGCTCGTCGCCCGCGGTCAGGTCGAGATCGTCGGCGGCGGGTGGTACGAGCCGGTCCTCGCCTCCCTCCCCGAGCGTGACCGGATCGCCCAGCTCCGCCGCATGGCCGACGAGCTCGAGGGCCAGTTCGGCATCCGACCGCAGGGCGCCTGGCTGGCCGAGCGGGTCTGGGAGCCCGACCTGCCGACCGCCCTCGTCGACGGCGGCTATCGCTGGACGATCCTCGACGACGCCCACTTCCGGGCCGCCGCGATCCCGGAGGAAGCACTGTGGGGGCCCTACACGACCGACGATCAGGGCAAGGTCCTGATCGTGTACGGGACGGAGCAGGGCCTCCGCTATCACATCCCGTTCAGCCCGGTGGGGTCGGTCATCGGCCATCTCCGCGACCACGCGACGGAGGGCGGCGACCGCGTCGGGACGATGGGCGACGA
>VBFG01000071.1 GCA_005882635.1 Chloroflexota bacterium
CAGAACATCGTCCGACAGGTCCGGGGCGCCGTCGTCCCGGCCGCGTTCGGCGGCCTGACCGGCGTCCGCGTCCTCGTCACCGGAGATGCGGCTTACACCCTCGACGTCGTCGACTTCTATGCCCACGGCATGCCGCTCGTGATGGCCTTCGTCCTGACCCTGTCGTTCCTGCTGCTCCTCGTAGCCTTCCGCTCGATCGTCATTCCGATCAAGGCGATCCTCCTGAACCTCCTGTCGACCGGTGCCGCGTTCGGGCTGCTCGTCGTGGTCTTCCAGGAGGGTGCGCTGGCCGACGTGCTCGGCTTCAAGCCGGGGCCGATCGAGGGCTTCATCCCGGTCTTCGTCTTCACGATCCTGTTCGGGCTGTCGATGGACTACCACGTCTTCATCCTGACCCGGATCAAGGAGGCGCGGGATCACGGACTGCCGTCGAACGAGGCGGTGGCGCGCGGCATCGCGATCACGTCGGGAACGATCACGAGCGCGGCGGCGATCATGGTCGTCGTCTTCGGCGTGTTCGTGACGCTGCCGCTGGTGATCATCAAGCAGCTCGGGTTCGGGCTGGCGATCGCGGTCCTGATCGACGCGACGGTCGTCCGGTCGATCCTCCTGCCGGCCACGATGCGGCTCCTCGGGGAGTGGAACTGGTGGCTCCCGCGCTGGCTCGGCTGGCTGCCGCACGTGACGATCGAGGGCGAAGTCGACGAGTTGCCCACGGCGCCGACCGACGGACCCGCCGCGGAGGAACCCGCTCGAGCCTAGGAAGGGCGGCGGTCGGGCAGCGACCACCGTCGCCGTTCGTCCAGTCCGGTGGCGGCCGATCGTCCGTGGCCACGCTGGGACGCGGGGTGCAACCTCCGCCGACCGGGCCAACCGACCCGGTCCGCCACGAGGTTCCAAATTCGATGATCGGCATCGGCGAGCGCGTCCCGGCGACGGTCCTGGACGCCTTCCACGAGGGCGAGGTCCGCTCGTTCAGCATTCCCCAGTACCGCGGCCGCTGGCTCGCGCTCCTGTTCTATCCGGGCGACTTCACCTTCGTCTGCCCGACCGAGCTGCGCGAGGCGGCCCGGCTCCACGACGCCTTCCGCAAGGCTGGCGCGGAGATCGCCGCCGTCAGCACCGACTCCGTCTGGGTCCACAAGGCGTGGCACGACGCCTCGACGGCCATGTCCGAGGTCGGCTACCCGCTCGTCGCGGATCCGGCCGGCACGCTGTCGCGCGAGTTCGGTGTCTACGTGGAGGCCGACGGCATCGCCCGTCGCGGCAGCTTCGTCATCGATCCCGACGGGATCGTCCAGGCCCTCGAGATCCATGCCAACTCGGTCGGCCGGTCGATCACCGAGCTCCTCCGCCGCGTCGAGGCGGCGAAGTACGTCCGCGAGCACGACGGCGAGGTCTGCCCGGTCGCCTGGCAGCCGGGCCAGGCGACGCTCGTCCCCGGTCTCCAGCTGGTCGGCGCGATCTGAGGCCGAGCGGCTCCATGGCGCCTCGTGCGGTATCCTCTGCCGTCGCTGGGCCGGTAGCTCAATGGCAGAGCAACTGACTCTTAATCAGTTGGTTGGGAGTTCGAGTCTCCCCCGGCTCACCAGCATTCTGAACGTGAAACGACCCCTGGCGTGCATTCGCGGGGTCTGCGCCGGGGTAGTTCTTGCCATCTCGGCCGGCCGCTCCGCGCGGCGGTTACGTCCCCGAGGCTAGACCGGCAGCGACGGCGGGTCGATCTGTGTCACCTACGGCACACGAGGCGTGTCCGCGACGGCATACCGGTGCGACCGGGCCGGCTGAAACGATGGGGGCCGACGACCCGGCCCTGTCGATGCATCGTTCCCCCGGCGGTGTGACTGCGGGTCGGGTCGTCGGCCCGCCTCGTGGTCCTTGTTGGTTGAGAGTCCGAGTCTCCCCCAGCTCACCAGCATTCTGAACGTGAAACGACCCCCGGCGCGCAATCCGGGGGTCCTCTGATTCTCCTGGCCGAAATTCGCCTCAGCCGTACCTGACCAAAGGGTTCTGCCGCGGAGTGTTTACGCAGTTCTACCGTTGGCCATGGCAGACGGCTCCGCGCTGCCCGTCTCAGCCGGAGCGCCAGAGTCGGCCCGACCGGATCAGGGAGTTACCAGTGACACGGAAGGTCCGACTGGTCTGCATCCCCTCAGCCGACTTCTACTTTGGGGCGCATGCGCGCGAACTGCTAGCTGGGATCGACGTCCGACTGTCACCTGATGCTGCTCGCGCTGAATTCGAGCGGCTCCTGAGACTTCGCTACGAAGCGGCGGTGGTTCGTCCTCAGGACCCGCTCGCGGCCCGGGGCCCGGTCGATGAAATGGTCTGGTACGCCACGAATCGCCGGTTCAAGTCGCGCATCTCGACGATGGTCGAGATTCCGGCCCCACCGGAGGTCGTCTTCCCGGTGTACGTCGACCGATTTCCCGATTGGCAGCCCGCGTTGAAGCTCGAACGAGTCGACGGCGCCAGGGGCAAGAGCTGCGCAGAGTACGTCGCGACGTACGAGCTCCTCGGCCGCAGGCTGGAAGGCCGTTTCACCGTCGTCGACGCCGATCCTCCGCGGTCTGTTCGCGTCGAAGGCAAGGGGATCGGCGGAATCCGACTGTGGTACGCGACGACGTTCCGGCCGATCGAGACCGGCACCTCCGTCCGCGTTGACGGCGACTACGACATTCCCGGGACCATGCTCCCCGGCTTCGCCGTCAGCGTCATCGAGGCGGCCGTTCGCCGCGAGGTCGACCGCGCGCACGCGACGCTCCGCGAGTTTTGTATCGCGGCCGTCACCAGTAGCGCCGCGAGCCGGGTTATCTAAGCTCGACGGACGTCGTCAGTCGGCTAGGACGAAGGCTCGCCGGCCATCCATTCGAGTCGGAGCGTTTCGGCGTCGCTGGGCTCGAGCCGGTCCTTGCCACGTTTCCTGGCAGCGGTCACGGCCACGGCCAGGTCTTCGTCGGCCGGCACGGCATCGTCGAGGGGCGACGACTCACCGAGCTCGCCCCACTCGACGACGAACTCGCGGACTGTTCGATCGATGACTGCGACGTCACTCATGGCGCACCTCCGCGCCGAAGCGCGAGAGCACTCCTCCGCCGGCCTGACTGGCGTCTCGTCACCCGCCCCCGACCTCGCCGATTCTAGCCCTGCGACGAAATCGCGCCAGTGCCGTTCGGCCCAGGGCGTCGTCGGCGTTGGTCCCACCTGTCCTGATCCTGCTACCCTTCGGAGCATCCTTGACGGCCGGTCCTGTGAGGCCGGCGGACCGGTCCCGTGAGGCCGGAAAGGAGGCCAGCGATCGTGTGTCGGCGCGTCCACCGAGCCCGTCGGGCCGGTGGCGTTTTCCTGTGATGGCCAGGTGAGCGCGACGGCACCGGCACTGCGCCCACCGACGCCGCCCCAACCGCGAGCGAGCTCGATCGTCGATCCCCGGGTCGGCGATCTCGGGCCGGCGTTGCTTGCCCTCGAGGACGGGACCGTGTTCCCCGGGATTGCGTTCGGGGCGGCCGAGGCCGCCGGTGGCGACCTCGTCGTCAACACCTCGCAGACCGGCTACCAGGAGGTCTGCACCGACCCGTCGTACGCCGGCCAGGTCGTCGTCATGACCTACCCCCTGATCGGCAACTACGGACGGTTGATCGGGGACGACCAGTCGATCCGGCCGTGGCTCCGCGCCCTCGTCGTCGCGAATGCGACGGCGGCGGTCCTCGACGACGTCCGACAGCTCGCGGCCCTCCTGCGCGGCGCCGGCATCCCGGCGATCGCCGGCATCGACACCCGGGCCCTCGCCCGCCATCTCCGGGCCAACGGGAGCCTCCGCGGGATCGTCACCGAGCCCGGTTTCGTCGATCGCGACGGCGCCGTCGATCGGGCTCGAGACGTCCCGCGCTGGGAGGACCAGGACTTCGTCGGCCAGGTCTCGCCGTCTTCGATCATGGACGTCGGCCGCCACGACGAGGACGGACCGTTGATCGGGATCGTCGACTTCGGACTGAAGTCGAACATCGTCCAGGCGATGCGCCGCCGCGGCGCCCGTGTCCGGATCCTGCCGCACACGATCTCGACCTCCGTCGCCCTGATGCCCGAGGTCGACGGCATGATCCTGTCGCCGGGTCCCGGCGACCCGGCGCGGCTGGACGGACCGGTCGCCCTGGCTCGGGCGATCATCGACGACGGCCGACCGCTACTGGGCATCTGCCTCGGCCACCAGATCGTGGCTCGTGCCGCCGGCGCCGACACGACGCGCCTGCGGTTCGGCCATCACGGCGCCAACCACCCAGTTCGCGACGTCGACTCCGGGCTCGTCCAGGTCACCGCCCAGAACCACGAGGTCCAGGTGGTCGGGACGTCGCTGCCGGCGGGCTCCGGGTTCCGGGTCAGCCAGGTCAATCTGAACGACGGCTCGGTCGAGGGGCTCCGCCACGCCACGCTCCCGATCGAGACCGTCCAGTACCACCCGGAAGGCGCGCCCGGCCCACTCGACGCTCTCGCGGTCTTCGACCGCTTCGTGGCGGCCGCAGCTGCCCCGACGCGGTGACTCCCGCCCAGTCCGCGACGCCGAAGCCCGCCTCGGTCCTGATCCTGGGCTCCGGGCCGGTCGTCATCGGCCAGGCTGCCGAGTTCGATTACGCCGGAACCCAGGCCTGCCGCGCTCTTCGGGCCGAAGGGGTCCGGACGATCCTCGTCAACAGCAACCCGGCGACGATCATGACCGACCCCGACGTCGCCGACGCGATCTACCTCGAGCCGCTGACGGTCGAGGCGGTCGAGGCGGTCATCGCCCGGGAGCGACCCGATGGACTGCTGGCCGGGCTCGGCGGCCAGACGGCCCTGAACCTGGCGATGGCGTTGTCGCAGGCTGACGTGTTAGCACGCTACAACGTGAGGTTGCTGGGGACCCCGCTCGAGGCCATCCGGATGGCCGAGGATCGCGAGGCGTTCCGCGACCTCTTGGATCGGATCGGCCAGCCGTATGCGGCGAGCGCCATTGTCGGGGGCGCGACTGCCGTCGCACGCCAGGCATCGGCCGACGCCGCCCTCGCGGAGATCGGGCTCCCGGCCATCGTCCGACCGGCGTTCACGCTGGGTGGGACCGGTGGCGGCATCGTCGAGACCGAAGAGGCGTATCGCGAGCGGATCCGGGCCGGCCTGCGCGCGAGCCCGATCGGTCAGGTGATGGTCGAGCGCTGCCTCGTCGGCTGGCAGGAGATCGAGTATGAGGTGATGCGCGACGCCGACGACACGTGCATCGCCGTCTGCTCGATGGAGAACGTGGACCCGCTCGGGGTCCACACCGGCGACTCGATCGTCGTGGCCCCCGTCCAGACCCTGCCGGACCCGGTTCACCAGCGGCTGCGGAGCGCGGCCCTCGCGATCATCCGCGCGCTGGGCGTGGAGGGCGGCTGCAACGTCCAGTTCGCGCTCTCGCCGGATTCGACCGACTACGCGGTCATCGAGGTCAATCCGCGGGTCTCGCGCTCGTCGGCCCTCGCGTCCAAGGCGACCGGCTACCCGATCGCGCGCGTCGCGGCGCAGATCGCGGTCGGCCGGCGCCTGGCCGACATTCCCAACGTCGTGACCGGCACGACCGTTGCCGCCTTCGAGCCCGCCCTCGACTACGTCGTCGTCAAGCTGCCGCGGTTCCCGTTCGACAAGTTCCCGACGGCCGACCGGACCCTCGGGTCGCAGATGAAGGCGACCGGCGAGGTGATGGCAATCGACCGGACGTTCGGCTCCGCCCTGAACAAGGCGCTCCGCGGCCTCGAGCAGGCCGGCGCCGGACCGCTCGCCGAGGACCCCGCCTGGACGCCGACGTTCGACTACCTGGCCGGGGTGTACGGCGGCGACCCGGACGAGGACCAGGTGATCCGCTGGATCGACGAGAACGGCGACGCCTGCGAGTCGACGCGGTTCGCTCAGCGGTCCGCCGCCCCGATCGTCCTCCGGCGGTTCCTGGCTCCCTCGGACAGCCGACTCTGGCGGCTCTTCGGGCTGCTCCGCCGGGGTCTTCCCGAGGCGACGATCCAGGAGGCGACCGGCATCGCGTCGTGGTTCCTCGCCGAGATGGGCCGAAGCGTGGCCCTCGAGGGCGAGGTCCGGACGTATCGCGAGCGGCTCGCGGACCCGCAGGACGCGGAGGCGGCCACGCTGCTCGCGACCGCGAAGCGGGCCGGGTTCGGCGATCGGGAGCTCGCGACGATGGCGGGCGTCGCCGAGTCCGACCTGCGCGCCGCGCGAGGGGCGCTGGGCCTGCGACCCGGCTACGCGATGGTCGACACCTGCGCCGCGGAGTTCGCCGCCGAGACGCCGTACTTCTACTCGACCTACGCGGCCGCCGGCTCCGAGCCGGAGGCGTCGCCCGAGCCCCGGCCCGCCGCCCTCGTCATCGGTAGCGGCCCGGTCCGGATCGGGCAGGGGATCGAGTTCGACTATTGCGCGGTCCAGGCGGCCGCGACCCTCCGGGCGCGCGGCTGGCAGGCCGTGATGATCAACTCGAATCCCGAGACGGTCTCGACCGACTTCGACGCGA
>VBFG01000220.1 GCA_005882635.1 Chloroflexota bacterium
GAGGGCGCACGGCGGTCGGTCGCCCGGACTCCATCGCTGCTGCCGATCCTCAAGGAGGCCGGCGTCGTCGATGCGGGCGGCCAGGGCCTGTTCCGCCTGTTCGAGGGGCTCCTGATGGCGGTCCAGGGCCGGCCGGTCCACAGCACGGCCGTCGCCGGGGCCGGCGCCGGGGCCGGCGGCATCGGTGAGTCACGCCGCGTCGTCGCCCCCGCCTTCCGCCGCGGCGTCGCGGCCCTCGAGGAGGACGCCTTCGGCTACGAGACGGTCTTCATCCTTTCCGCCGCTCCGGAGAGCTCGCTCGATGTGCCGGCGATCCAGGCGCGCCTGGAGGCGATGGGCAACTCGGTGCTCGTCGGCGGCGACGGACGGATGGTCAAGGTCCATGTCCACAACGAGCGGCCGGACGAGGTCATCGCCTACGGGCTGTCGCTCGGGACGCTGACCCGGATCTCGGTCGAGAACCTCGACACGATGGCCGACGACGTGCGGGAGGCGCGAGCGACCGAGTTTGTCGGCGAAGCCGGCGCGGGCGTTCAGCGCGCAACCGCCACGGCGGCCGCCACCACCGCTGCGACCGGCGCCGTCGCGACCGAGCCGGCGCCACCCATCGCTCGACGGGTCAGCGGCGGCAATGGCGCGAGGCCCGCCGAAACCGGGCCATCGACGCCGCCCGTCGTCCCGGCCTGGGCAACGCCGACCGGCGAAGCGGCCGTGCCGATCGACCCCTCGCTCGGTCCGGCGATCGTCGCCGTCGTCGCCGGCGACGGCCTCGAGAAGCTGTTCCGGGACTTCGGCGTCGAGCTGATCGTGCGCGGCGGGCAGAGCGCCAACCCGAGCACCGGCGAGCTGCTCCGGATCGCGCGCCTCGCGAAGTCGCGCGAGGTGATCGTGCTGCCGAACAACCCGAACGTCCGGCTCGCCGCCGAGCTCGCCTGCCGGCTGTGCGAGGAGCGACGGCTCGTCGTCGTCCCGACCCGCAACGCCGCCGAGGGGATCGCCGCCCTCCTCGCCTTCGACCCGGATGCCGACGCGGCCGCGAACGTCGAGCCGATGACGGCCGCCGGTCGCGCTCTCGCCACGCTCCAGGTCACGGAGGCGGTTCGCGACTCGAAGATCGGTGGCAAGAAGGTCAAGAAGGGCCAGACGATCGTCCTCGATCCGGACGATGGCCTCGTTGCCGCGGATGGCAACCGCGAGAAGGCGGTCCTGGCGGCCGTCGACACGCTCCCGAAGGGCGTCGAGCTCGTCACCCTCTATTACGGCGAGGACGCGACGCTCGCCGAGGCCGAGTCGATCTCCCGGACGATCGGCGAACGGGTCGGGGCCGAGCACGAGGTCGTCCACGGCGGGCAGCCGCACTACCGCTACCTGATCTCGGCCGAGTAGGGAGTGACCGCACCCCGCACCACCCGCCGGCCGGCGCCTCCGGCCCGCCGGCCACCGCCGACCGACCCGGCGACCCTCCTCGACACGATGCTGCGCGAGTCCGGGCTCGGTGCCGCCAACCTCCTCCAGAGGGCCGGCCGCCGGTTGGGCTTCCTCACGGTCCGGGAGCTGCTGTTCCACCTGCCCCGGCGGTACGACGACCTGCGCGAGATGCGCCAGCTCGGCGACCTCGTGTGGGTGGAGGAGGGGACCGTCGTCAGCGCCCGGGTCCGGGTGGCGACGATCCGCGTCGAGCCGTCGTTCCGGCGCCGGATCCAGCGGACGATCGCGCTCTTCGAGGACCCGACCGGCACGATCGAGGCGACGTGGTTCGGCCGGCGCTACATCGAGCGCCGTCTCTTCCCGGGCGCCGAGATCATCGTCTCGGGCAAGATCAAGCGGTTCGGCCGGAAGCTGACCCTCGACAACCCGGACTTCCAGCCGGTCGGGCGGGACGACGAGCTGCTCCACGTCGGGCGGATCGTGCCGGTCTACCGCCTGACCGCGGGCCTCACGGCGGCCCGCCTGCGGGTGGCGATCCGCGAGGCGCTCGATCGCGCCGGCAACGGCTACGAGGAGTACCTCCCCGGCCGCATCCGCGAGGGAGAGGGACTGGTCGGGATCGTCCAGGCCCTCGAGGAGGCCCACTACCCGGCGTCGTTCGAGGGTCGGGATGCCGCGCTCCGTCGTCTCGCCTTCGACGAGCTGTTCGCTCTCCAGCTGGGGATGGTCGGACGCCGGCGGCAGCGCGGCCGGGACGCGGCCGAGCCGATCGTGACGGACGACGCGGCCGACGGGCGCCTCCGCTCGGCGGTGACATCGTCGCTGCAGCGGAAGCTCGATCAGGATGAGGTCGACCTGACGTCGGACCAGGACGCGGCGATCGGCGCGATCCGCGGCGACCTGGCGCGTCCGACGCCGATGCTCCGCCTCCTCCAGGGTGACGTCGGCAGCGGCAAGACGGCGGTCGCCGCGTGGGTCCTCGGCGCGGCGGCGCTCGCCGGCCGCCAGGGTGCGCTCCTCGC
>VBFG01000138.1:0-508 GCA_005882635.1 Chloroflexota bacterium
GACTGCGCGGTTGATCAGTCGGCGGGATCGTCGCGTCGGCGCGGCTGTCGGTCACGCCGTCGATCGTAGCCGGATCACGAACCCATCGTCCCGCGTTGCGGCGGAAACCGCGCCATCTGGTCGCCGACCCGATCGAGCTCAGTCGCGTCGAGCAGCACCGGGCCGCCGAGCTGCTCCGCGCGCCAGGCGATCGCCGCCAGCTCCTCGATCCGTTCCGCGCGTCCGAACGCGCTCGCCAGCGAGCGGGCGACGGCAACCGCGCCGTGGTTCGCGAGCAGGACTGCGCTGTCGTCACCGAGCGCCGCGACGGCATTCTTTGCCAGGGCCTCGGTCCCGAACGTCGCGTACTCCGCGACGCGGATCGCATCGCCGCCCGCCGCCACGAGCGGGGCGATGACGTAATGGGCCGCCGGGATCTGGCGGCGGGCCGCGGACCAGGCCATCGCGAACGGCGAGTGGGTGTGGACGATCGCGCTGACGTCGGCACGGGCGCCGAAGATCGCCACGT
>VBFG01000138.1:589-7154 GCA_005882635.1 Chloroflexota bacterium
ATGGCGATTCGGCCATCCTCCAGCCGCCCTCCGACGTTGCCCGACGTCCCGACGGCCAGGCGGCGCTCGCGGAGCAGCCGGGCGACGCGGACGATCTCCGCGCAGATGGCGGCGTCGGCCCCGGTCATGACCGCAGCGGTCTCGTCCCGTCGAAGTCGAGCCGCATCAGCCAGCGCGGCCGTCGGTCGCTGTGGGCCGCGGTTTCGAGAACGCGGCGGAACCCGACCTTCTCGAACATCGGCGTCAGCCCGACGTAGCCGAAGCTGACGTCGATCCGGCCGCCTTCGGGGTCGATCGGGTAGGCCTCGACGCCCGGGGCTCCCGATCGGCGGGCGAAATCGACCACACCGTCGAGGAGGGCCGCAGCGACGCCGCGACGGCGGTACCCGACGCGGATGTTGAAGCACAGGATCGACCAGACGGGCTTGTCGTCGATCGCCGGGATCGTCCGGGAGTTGACGAGCCGCGGCAGCCGCGGGCGGACGCCGAACCCGCACCAGCCGGCGACCTCGTCATCGACGTAGGCGAGCATGCCGGGTGGCGGCTGGTCCTCGAGCTGGCTGCGGAGCGTCTCGCGCCGCTCGCCGATCGGCGCTTTGCCGTAGCCCCCGGACCGGCCCCGCGGCGCCTGGCACCAGCAGCCGCGGTCGCCGTTCCCGCCGAGGATCGTGACGACGTCCGCCCACCGGTCGGGCGTCGCCGGGACGACGACGATGCGCGGCTCGGCGACCTCCGTCGCCCTGGTCATGGCCCGGCGGCGGTGAGACTCTCGTCGAGCGTCCGCAGCGCCAGCTCCACCTCGTCCGCGGTCGTGACGAGCGGCGGGATGATCCGGATGACGTTGACATACGTTCCGGCGGTCAGGACGATCAGCCTCCGCGCCAGCGCCTCGGCCTGGACCCGCTTCGTCAGGTCCGGGTTCGGGACCCGGCCGTCGCCCTCGCCGGGCTTGATGAACTCGAGAGCCAGCATCAGGCCGAGACCGCGGATGTCGCCGATGGAGCGGTACTTCGGGGCGAGCGCCCGGAGCCCGGCGAGGAACTGTGCGCCCCGTTCGCGGGCATTGGCGACCAGCCCTTCGTCCTCGATGACGTCCAGGGTCGCGTTCGCCGCGGCGCAGGCGACGACGTTGCCACCGTACGTCCCGCCGTGGGAGCCCGGCGGCAACCGGTCGATGAGGGACCGCTGGGCGACGATCCCCGACAGCGGCAACCCGGACGCGATGCCCTTGGCCATGACGAGGATGTCCGGCTCGACGTCCCAGTGGCGGACGGCGAACAGCTCGCCGGTCCGCCCGAAGCCCGTCTGGACCTCGTCGGCGATCAGCAGGATGCCGTGCTGGCGGGTGATCTCGCGGAGCCTCGGGAGGAACGCCGGCGGGGGCACGAGATAGCCGCCCTCGCCGAGGACCGGTTCGACGATCACCGCCGCGACGTGCTCGGGGTAGACGTACTGGTGGAACGTCAGGTCGAGCTGGGCCTCCCAATCGCAGACGCAGCTCGCATCCGGAGCGTGGGCGCCGCCTGGCCACCGGTAGCAGTACGGGTAGGCCGTGTGGTAGATGCTCCCCGGCAGCGGCTCGAAGTGGCCGCGGTACACGTCCTTCGCCGTCGTCAACGCCATCGTCTGGCCGGTCCGGCCGTGATAGCCGTAGCGGAACCCGATGATCACCGGCCGCCCCGTGGCGATCCGGGCGAGTTTGATCGACGCCTCGACGGCCTCGGCGCCGCTGTTCGACAGGAACGCGCCCCAGCCGTCGCCGGGCAGGACGTGGCGGAGACGCTCGTACAGCCGGAGCCCGGGCTCGTGGTAGGCGATGTTCTGCTGGGCGTGGAGGATCTTCGCCGCCTGGGCCTGGATCGCGGCGACGACCCGCGGGTGGGCGTGACCGGTGTTCGTGACGCCGATCCCGCTGCTGTAGTCGAGGTAGCGCTCCCCGTCGGTCGTGATCAGCCACGAGCCCTCGCCGCGGTCGACGACGAGGTTCGTGATCCGGCCCCAGACGGGCGGGACGACGGAGACGTCCGGGACAGGGCCGGCGGCCGCGGTCGGCGATGCCAGCGATGACGTCATCCCGCCTCCTCGGTAGGTCTGGTCAATGGGTCCGAATCGCCCGGCCGGAGCGCAGCGTGGTCGCGGCGACGAATCCGACGGCGGCCAGGAAGACCACCGAGCCGATCACGTTGATCTGGGCCGGGAGTGCATTGCGGATCACCCCGTAGACCCAGATCGGGAAGGTGTTGGTCGTTCCCGAGACGAAGTTCGTGATCACGAAGTCGTCGATCGACAGGGAGAACGCGAGCAGCGCCGCGGCCATCACGCCCGGGAAGATCAACGGGAAGGTCACCCGCCAGAACGTGGTCCACTCGTTCGCGCCGAGGTCCATCGCCGCCTCTTCCAGACGCCGATCGAAGCCGGCCAGCCGGGCCTTCACGGTGACGACCACGTAGCTGATGTTGAACATGATGTGGGCGATCAGGATCGTCGTGAACCCGAGGGCGAGGCTGCCCTTCGGGAGGAGGGTCAGGCCCGGCGGGAGGACCCCGTTCTTGAGGCCGATGTTGATGAACAGCGTCAACAGGCTCGCCCCGAGGACGATCTCCGGCGAGGCCATCGGGAGGAAGATGAGCCCATTGATGACGCCGCGGCCGCGGAACCGGTAGCGGGTGATCGCCAGGCCGATCATCGTTCCGAGGATCGTCGCGACGACCGTCGACAGCGCCGCGACGGTCAGGCTGATCCGGAGCGCGTCGGGCAGCCCGGGCCATGCCAGCGGATCCTCCCAGGCCTTGAGCGTGAAGCCGCTCCAGATGAAGTTGAACTTCCCTTGGTAGTCGTTGAACGAGAAGATGATCATCACCACGATCGGGATCAGCAGGTAGGCGATCGCGATCACGGTGAAGACCGGCAGAGCGTAGTGGCTGACCGATCGGGACACGCGGCCGGCAACGTTGCCGGAGCGAGCCACGGTCGGGGCGACGGCGGTCATCGGGCTATCCGGTCAGCTGCTCGGTGCCGAGCGCGCGGGCGTAAATCAGGACCGCGATCAGGATCCCGGCCATGAGCACGAATGACAGGGCCGAGGCGGTCGGATAGTCGGTCGACTGCAGGAACCGGCCCTGGATCACATTCCCGATCATCCGCGTCTTCGGGCTCCCGAGCAGCTCGGCATTCACGTAGTCGCCCATCGTCGGGATGAACGTCAGGATCGTGCCCGCGAAGACCCCCGGCAGCGCCAGGGGGAACGTCACCCTCCGGAAGGTCTGCCAGGCGTTCGCGTACAGGTCTCCGGCGGCCTCGAGCGTGCGGATGTCGATCTTCTCGAGGGCGACGTACAGCGGCAGGATCATGAACGGCAGGAAGTTGTAGGTCAGCCCGGCGATGACCGCGACGGGGCTGTAGAGGATCGAGAAGTCGACCGGGATGACTCCGATCGTGTGCTTGAGAAAGGCGAGGACCGGTCCTTCGTCGCCGAGGAGGATCTGCCAGCTGATCGTGCGAATCAGGAAGCTCGTGAAGAACGGGGCGATGACGAGGAACAGGAGCAGGTTCTTGTAGCGGCCGCCACGGAACGCGATCGTGTACGCCACCGGAAAGCCGATCAGGAAGTCGAGGCTCGTGCTGATCGCGCCGTAGAGCAGCGAGTTCCCCCACTGGGTCGAGAACTTGGTGAGGGCGTCCGTGTACGGCTTGAGCGTTCCCGTGACGCGGAAGCCGGTGTCCAGCGTCCCGCTCGAGATCGACATCAGGAACATCTGGACGGCGGGCCAAATGAAGAAGTAGACGAGCCATAGGAGGCCCGGCGCGAGCAGGAGGTAGGGTCCGAGGGCGAACAGGCGTCGCCGCCAGGCGCCTGGCGGCGTGGCGGCGACGCTCGCTGTCGTCATCTCCCGGCCCCGATTGGCTGACGCCTCAGCCGCCGGTCAGGTCGAGATAGAGCTCGTCGAGCTTGGCCTCGGCATCGTCGGTCAGGAACTGGAAGTTGTGGTATTTCGCCACGATGTCGGCCGTTGGGAAGATCAGCGGGTTGCTTTCCGCTCCCGGGTCCAGCTTCTTGATCTCGACGTCGGCGCCTTTGACCGGACAGACGTAGTAGACGTAGTCCTCGATCTGGGCCGCGATCTTCGGGTCGTACACGAAGTTGATCATCAGCTCGGCGGTGTACTTGTTGACCGCGCCCTTCGGGATGACCATGTTGTCGGTCCAGATCATGACCCCCTCTTCGGGGACCTTGAACGTGTCGCCTTCCGTGCCCGACGACGCGAGATCGCCCGACCAGACCATCGCCGCCCAGGTCTTCTTGGCGGCGAAGTTCTTCAGGTACGAGTTGTCGGCAAAGATCAGGCCCTTTTCGACCAGGGGCTTGATGTCGTCGTGGACGGCCTGGAGGTCGTCGAGGATCGTCGGCGAGCTCGGGTCGGCACTCTTGCCGAGCTTGAGCAGCCCGAGCCCGAAGGTGTCGCGCGATTCGGTCAGGAAGCTGACCTTGCTCGACTGGATCGCGTAGAGATCCTTGAGGCTCTTCGGCTCGGCGATCTTGGCGCTCGCCAGCACCTTCGTGTTGAAGCCGATGCCGGTCATCCCGGACTGCCACGGGAAATGGAAGTCGTTGTTCTTGTCCCAGACCTGGTTCTTGAGCGAATCCTGGAGGTTGTTGACCGCGTTCGGGACGTTCCCGTGGTCGATCGCCTCCGCCCAGCCCTTGCTGATCACCTTGGCGGCGAGCCAGTCGGTGATCACGATCAGGTCCCAACCGGTCGGAGTCCCGGCCTGGAGCTGGGGCTGGATCTTGGCGTAGAACGTCTTGTTGTCCTCGATCGCCTCGACGTAGTCGACATCGACCCCGATGGCCTTCTTGAACTGTTCTATCGTCGGCGACGAGCCCTTCGTGTACTCCCCGGTGTCGTAGGCCTTGCCGGTCAGGTCGATGTAGGCCGGCCAGTTGGCGAACTTCAGCGGACCGGTCGGCGAGGGCACAGGGGTCGGGGAGGCCGGTGCCGGCGTCGGGGTGGCCGGCGGCGGGGTCGGGATGCTGATCGAGGCCGGCGGGTTCGATTCGGGGGCGCCACTGGTGCAGGCCGCCAGGAAGGCGGCCACGCCGGCGAAGGCCGTGCCCTGCAGGAACCGGCGGCGGGTCAGGTCGGGATTGAAGCGCTGCGGCTCGGTGGCCATCGGGTCCTCCTCGATGCGGCGCCGGTCAGGCGCTCGCGGTAGTGGCCGGCACCCCCATGCCGGGATCGGATTCGCGCATGTCGTCGTCGGTCGACGATTCGCGGACGACGAAGCTGTGGTCCGGGGACCACGTCAGCTGGACCTCGTCGCCGCGCGCCCAGAGCTCGGCCCGGGTCGCGCGCTCGACGTTCTGCTCGTAGACGGTCAGGTTTCCTCCGCGCGACTCGACGAGATACTGGGTGCTGACCCCGAGGTACGAGGCGTCGCGAACGATGCCGGTCAGGCGGTTATGGCCGGTTGGCGTCTCAACGGACGGATCGCTGAGTCGGATCTTCTCCGGCCGGACGCCGATGCTCACCTTCTCCTGGCCGTCGACCAGGCTGTTCGGGACCCGGATCCGGCTGTCGTCGCCGAGGCGGACGTTGGCATACGCGCCCTCCCGGCCGACCACCGTCGACGGCAGGAGGTTGCTGACGCCGAGGAAGCCGGCGACGAAGCGGGTCGTCGGGCGCTCGTAGAGGCTCTCCGGATCGCCGAGCTGCTCGTAGTGGCCCTTGTTCATGACGGCGATGCGATCCGACATCGTCATCGCCTCTTCCTGATCGTGGGTCACGTAGATGAACGTGATCCCCACTTCCTGCTGGATCCGCTTGAGCTCGACTTGCATCTGCTTGCGGAGCTTCAGGTCCAGCGCGCCGAGTGGCTCGTCGAGCAGGAGGACCGCCGGTCCGTTGATCAGGGCTCGAGCGAGGGCGACCCGCTGGGCCTGACCGCCGGAGATCTGGTTCGGCCGGCGGTTCTCGAAGCCGGGCAGCTCGACCAGGCGGAGCATGTCGGTGACGCGGCTCTTGATCTCGGCGGCCCTGAGGCCGCCCTTCCGGCGCAGCCCGAAGGCGACGTTCTCGAAGATCGAGAGGTGGGGGAACAGGGCGTAGTTCTGAAAGACGGTATTGACGTTGCGCTTGAAGGGTGGCAGCCAGGTGACGTCCTGCCCCTGGAGCTCGATCAGGCCGGAGGTCGGCTGCTCGAACCCACCGATCATCCGGAGCGTCGTCGTCTTCCCGCAGCCCGATGGCCCCAGGAGGCTGAAGAATTCGCCGTCGCGCACCTCGAGGTCGATGTGGTCGACCGCGACCTGGTCGCCGAACTTCTTGACGACATCGACGAGGCGGACGTCGACCTCAGGCAAGTGGCGCACTCCCGAGCGACGGGATCGCTTCGATCGGCCGGCTGGCCGGCGAGGCGGTCCGGGATGCCGAAGCGACGGACCTCCTCCGACCGCCGACGGCAGGCCGAGGATAGGTGTCGCCGAACGGGGGTGTCAAGAACGCGAGGTGCAGGGCAGCACCGGCGCCGATCGCGCGAGATTCGTGCGGTGGCGGGGTGTTCTTGC
>VBFG01000040.1 GCA_005882635.1 Chloroflexota bacterium
CTCGAGCGACTCCGACCGCGGCCGGCCGGCGATCCGGATCCGATCGCCATCGCGGACGAGACGGCCGCGGCGGAGCAGGTCGTCGAGCCGCTCCGTCGCCAGGCGGACCGCCGACGACCCGCCGACGCCGGTCCGACGACGGAGCGCGGTCGTGCCGCGCCGGATTAGCTCGGCGCTTCGGGCTTCGTCGACCCCCGAGACGGCCTCCATGAGGACGTCGTCGATCGCCTCGGCGACGTCGGCGGCAACCAAGGGCGCAGATCGTCCGTCGGCGATCGCGCCGTGGAGGTCCAGCCGGGCCGTCGCCCAGGCCGCGGAGCCGGGAGCCGCCGCCGCGAGCGCCCGGATCCGCGCGGCGCTCGCGCGGCGACGGGCGGCGCCGCACGGCGGGTCCGCGTCCAGCACGCGGCCACCGCCGAGGGTCTCGACCGGCGACGGCCGGCGGATCGCGAATCGATCACCGGGTGCGACGGCAATCGGTCGATCGAGACGCAGGACCGCGGTCCCTTCACCGCTGCCGAGGACGTGCGAGTCACGCGGACCGCGCCCGACCGACGCGCCGACATGGGCCGTGCCGTGATGCACGGCGAGCCGGGCCCGGTCCGACGGTAACGCCACCGCGAGGCCTCGTCCCCGTTCGGCGCCGAAGGCGACCGCCGGCCGAATCGCCACCAGCAGACGATCGCTCGCGACGACGGCCGGATCGGTCGTGAGGACCACTCCACGGGTGAGATCGGCGACGACTTCGCCGGCGAGGGCGAGCGCGACGCGCCCAGGGCCGGCCGATTCGATGGCATGGCCGTGGACCTGGACCTCGCGGACGCGGACCGTCCTGACCCCGGGGTCAGGCACCACACGCAAGACCACGCCTCGCTCGATCCGGGCTCCGCGGAGCGTGCCGGTGACGACGGTTCCGCGCCCTCGGATCGAGAAGACGCGGTCGACGGCCAGGCGGCTGCCAGATGGCCGCCCGCCGACATTGCCGCCCTGGCGCGCGACGACCCGATCTCGTAGGGCGACCAGCGCCGCGTGGACGTCGTCGATGCCGTCGTCGGTCATCGATGACCCCGCGACGATGGGGATGCCCGCGAGGCTCGTCGCGTCGAGCAGCCCGCGCACCTCGTTTGCCGCCGCGTCGACCCGATCCGGACGGACGACGTCGGTCTTGGTCACGACCGCGAGGCCGTCGGACACACCGAGGGCGTCCAGGAGCTGCAGATGCTCGCGGGTCTGTGCCCGCGGCCCGTCGTCCGCGGCGACGACGAGGAGGGCGGCGTCGATCTCCCCCGCCCCGACGAGCATGTTGCCGACGAGCCGGTCGTGACCCGGAACGTCGACGAAGTCGAGCTCGGTTCCGTCGTCCAGCGCGAGATGGGCGTAGCCGACGTCGATCGTCATGCCGCGCGCCCGCTCTTCCGGCAGGCGGTCCGCGTCGATGCCGGTCAGGGCCCGGAGCAGGGCGGTCTTGCCGTGGTCGATGTGGCCGGCGGTCCCGATGACGATTGTCATCGACCGTTCGACCTCGGCGCCCGCGGCCTGGCGGCGCGTTCGACGTCGAGAGCGGCGCGGATCGCGCGGGCGAGCGCCTGATCCGCGGCCGGGTCGACCGTCCGAAGGTCGAACAGCGCGCGCCCCTCCTCGATCCGGCCCACGACGACCGGCGAACCGACCCGCAGCGTTGCGAGGAGCCGATCGAGGGAACGCCCGTTCGTGCCGGCCGCTCGGATCGCCACGGCCGCGCTCGGGAGGGTCTCCCCCGGCAGGCTCCCGCCCCCGATCGTCGAGCGGACGGCCACGACCGTTGCGCCCGGGCCGATCGCCTCCGCAACGATGGCCGTCCGACGCCCGATCTCCACGACGTCGGCGGCGATCATCCGCCAGACGGGGACCCGCACCGCGGCGACGCCGGCTCGATAGAGACCGAGCGTCGCGGCCACGGCGGCGAGCGTCACCTTGTCGGGCCGCATCGCGCGGGCCAGCGGATCACGGCGGAGGCGCGCGATCAGGTCGGACCGCCCGACGATGAATCCGGCCTGCGGCCCCCCGACGAGCTTGTCGCCGCTGAAGGTCACGAGGTCGGCGCCTGCCGCAAGCCGCTCTCCGGGGGTCGGCTCGTGGGCGAGCCCGAACCGTTCCGTGGGGAGCAGGGCGCCGGAGCCGAGATCATCGACCACCAGCGCTCCGTGACGGTGCGCCAGCTCCGCCACCGCCCGCGGTTGCGGCGTCTCCGTGAAGCCGGCCTGGCGGAAGTTGGACGGATGGACGCGCAGCACGAGCCGGGCCTTGCCGTCGACGAGGGCGGCCTCGAAGTCGGCCGCTCGCGTCCGGTTCGTCGTCCCGACCTCGACGAGCCTGGCGCCGGCCCGACGGATGACTTCGGGGATCCGGACGCCGCCGCCGATCTCGACCAGCTCACCCCGCGACACGGCCACCCCACGTCCGCGGCCGGCCAACCCAACCGCTAGCGCCAACGCCGCGGCGTTGTTGTTCGTGACGAGCGCGTCCTCGGCCCCGGTCAGGGCGATCAGGTGCTCCTCGCCGAGGCGGAGCCGGGCGCCGCGCCTCCCCGTCGTGGAGTCGATCTCGAGGAGCAGGCTCCCCGCGGCCGCCCGGGCCGCCTCGATCGCTTCTTCGGGCCACGGCGCTCGACCGAGGTTCGTGTGGACGATCACGCCCGTCGCGTTGATCGCCGCCAGACGTGGCGGCGCGGCGAACGCGCGGAGGCGCTCGACCACGGCGTCGGCGAGGGACTGATCGGACGTCGCCGGGGCTCCCGCTTCGAGCCGCTTGCGCTCCTCGGCGATCACGGATCGGACGAGATCCGTCAGCGCCGCGGGCTCGGACGCCGGCGGCTTCTCCGTGCGAACGATGGCCAGGATGCGCTCCACGCTGGGCGGTCGGGCTCGCGGTCGGTCGACCGGCACAGCTGACATCGGGCCTCCTGGCGGGAGCGCATGGGAGTCGAACCCACCACGCCACGCCGAGCGCGGCGTCACCGGTTTTGAAGACCGGGGGACCCACCGGGACCCCTCCGCTCCCGCTCGATGGTAGCGCGGGTCAGCGATCCTTCCGGTCGAGCGCGCCGCCGACGCTGATCGTATTGCCGAACGGGTCGTCGACCCCGAACTCGAGCAGACCGTAGTGGGTCTCCCGCGGCTGAGAGATGGAGCCCTGGTCGCTGGCTCGCGCCCAGTCGGCGTGGAGCGCACGGGCCTCTTCTTCCGTCTCGAACCGGATGTAGCAGGCGCCGCCGTGACGATGGCCGGCAGACGCCGGGTCGCTGTCGTCATGGTCGGCGTCGAGCCCGACATGGAGCTCGATGCCCAGCGGATGGACGAGGATGAGGTAGTCGGGCCAGCGACCGGTCTCGGCGAAGCCGAAGCCGGCGTAGTACCGAGCGGCCGCCTCGAGGTCGGGCGCCGAGAGGATCGGGATCGTTGTCGGCACGAGCGGCTCCTCGACGATGCGCGCCTATCATCGCGCCATGACCGCGATTGGGACAGTGCAGCTGCCGCCGTTCCGCCTGACCGAGCTGACCGATTGCGGGGGCTGTGCGGCGAAGCTCGGGGCAGACCTGCTGGCGGAGGCGCTCGCCGGCATTGGCGGGGGCGGAGCGGAGCCGTCGGAGCTGATCGCAGGCCTCGCGCCGCCCGACGACGCGGCAGCCTACCGGCTGACCGACGACCTCGCCGTGATCGGGACGCTCGACTTTTTTCCGCCGCTCGTCGACGACGCCCGGACGTTCGGCGAGATCGCCGCTGCGAACGCCCTGAGTGACATCTTTGCCATGGGCGGTCGCGTCCTCTTCGCGCTCTCGATCGCGGCGTTCCCCGAGGAGCTGCCGCGCGATGTGCTCGCCGCGGTCTTCGACGGCGCCGCCGCGAAGGTCCGCGAGGCGGGCGGCACGCTGGCCGGCGGCCACACGATCCGCGACGCCGAGCCGAAATACGGGCTCGCGGTCATCGGCGCGGCTCATCCCGACCGCCTCCTCCGGAAGGGCGGGGCGCGACCAGGCGACATCCTCATCCTCACGAAGCGGCTGGGCACCGGCCTGCTGGTCAGCGGCCGCCGTCAGGACCGAACGTCCGATGGGGACCTCGCGACGGCGGTTGACCAGATGCGGATCCTGAACCGTTCGGCTGCAGAGGTGCTGGTCGCGGAGGGAGTCCGTGGCGCCACCGACGTGACCGGTTTCGGGCTCCTCGGCCACGGGCTCGAGATGGCCCGCGCGTCGGGAACTCGACTCGTCTTCGACTCGAGCGCATTGCCGGTCCTCCCGGGCGCCCTCGACCTCGCCCGCGCCGGCGTCGAGACCGGCGGGGCCGCCCACAACCGCCGTTTCGTCGCGCCGGCGGCGGAGATCGACGCTGCGGTCCCGGCGGAGCTCGTCGCGCTTGCCCATGATCCGCAGACATCGGGCGGACTGCTCGCCGCGATCCCGCCCGATCGATGGGAGGTGGTCCGGGGCGCGCTCGATATTGCCGGCGTCGAGCATTGGGTCGTCGGCTGCGTCGAGGACATCGAGGCCGGATCGGAGCCCAGCATCCGTCTCTCGTGATCGTCGCCGTCATCCCGGGCTACAACGAGGCGCCGCGGATCGGTGCGGTCGTGCTGGAGGCCCGGAAGCATCTGCCCGTCCTCGTCGTCGACGACGGCTCGACCGACCGGACCGCCGAGGTCGCTCGCGAGGCCGGTGCGACGACCATCGAGCAGCGTCCGAACCAGGGCAAGGGCGCGGCCCTGCGACTGGGCTTCGCGGCGGCCCTCCAGGACGGTTCCGACGCGATCCTGACCCTGGATGCCGACGGTCAGCACGACCCGGTCGAGATTCCGCGATTCCTGGCCGCGGCCACGACCGAGCCGCCCCCCGACCTCATCATCGGCCAACGGAGCTTCCGGGCGATGCCACCGGTTCGGCGCCTATCGAACGAAATCGGGCGGATCGCGTTCTCGTGGGCGGTCGGCCGCGACATCCCGGACAACCAGTCCGGCTACCGCCTCGTATCGCGGCGCCTCGCCGAGGCGACGCTGGCCAGCGACGAGCCTGGCTTCGCCTTCGAGGTCGAGCAGATCACGACCTGCATCCGGATGGGCGGCACGATCGCCTGGGTCCCGATCCGGACGATCTACGCGGGCGCGCCATCGCACATCCGGCCGCTCGCCCATATCCGGGAGTTCGTCCGGATCGTCCGCCAGGCCCGACGGGACGTCCGCCGCCCTATCGCCTAGCGAACCGACGCCGATGGCGTGGTGTCGACGATCACCAGCACGACGCGGTTCGCGAAGCCGGCGACGACGTAGACGACGACGAGGATCAACGCGGCGACGCTCAGGGTGATCGCGAGACCGGCCACGCGCGCCTCGTGGACGCGGGATCGATCGCGATGGACGGGCATCCGCGGGAGCCTACCCGAGTGGCCACTCCTCGCGGAACACGTTCCCGTTGGACAACGATCGTGATTCGAACGCGTCCCGCAGTAGACTCGGACGGTCGACAACCCGTTTGGAGGCACCCGTGCCGAAGGACTACGTTCGACTGACCCAGCCCCTCGTTCGCGACTCGAAGGGCGGCGACCTCCGCCCCGCGAGCTGGGACGAGGCCCTGACCCGCGTCGTCACGGGCTTCCAGGCGGCCATGGCCGCCCACGGCCCGACGACGTTCGGCGTCTTCTCGTGCTCGAAGGCGACCAACGAGGTCAACTTCGCGGCGCAGAAGCTCAGCCGGGCCGTGCTGGGCAGCAACAACATCGACAGCTGCAACCGCACCTGACACGCCCCGAGCGTCGCCGGTCTGGCGACCGTGTTCGGTGCCGGCGGGGGGACCAGCTCATATCGTGAGGCCGAAGAGACGGACCTGATCGTCCTGTGGGGTAGCAACGCCCGCGAGACGCATCCGATCTTCTTCCACCACCTCCTCCGCGGCGTCCGCAACGGCGCCCGCTTGTACGCGGTCGACCCGCGCCGGACGAGCAGCGCCGAGTGGGCCGACGTCTGGCTCGGCCTGGACGTCGGCAGCGACATCGCCCTGGCGAACGCGATCGGCCGCGAGATCATCGCCGCGGGGCTCGAGGACGAGGCGTTCATCGCCCGGGCGACGGAGGGCTTCGAGGCCTACCGGACGAAGGTCGAGTCATACTCGCTCGAGTACGCCGAGCGTGAGACCGGCGTCCCGGCCGACGCCATCCGCGAGCTCGCGCATGCCTTCGCCAAGGCCGACCGGGCGATGATCTGCTGGACCCTCGGCATCACGGAGCACCACAACGCCGTCGACAACGTGGTCGCCCTGATCAACCTCGTCCTCCTGACCGGCCACGTCGGCCGCTACGGCTGCGGGGTGAACCCGCTCCGCGGCCAGAACAACGTCCAGGGCGGCGGCGACATGGGCGCCCTGCCCGACCGGCTGCCCGGCTTCCAACATGTCGAGAACGACGAGCTCCGGGCGAAGTTCGATCGAGCCTGGGGCGTGACGGTCCCGCCCAAGCGCGGCTGGCACCTGTCGGGCATGTTCGACGCGATGGAGCGGGGCGATCTGACGACGGTCTATTGCATCGGGGAGAACCCGCTCCAGTCGGAGGCCGACCAGGCCCGAGCGCGTCACCTGCTGGAGGGTCTCGAGTTCCTCGTCGTCCAGGACATCTTCCAGACCGCCACGGCCGACCTGGCCGACGTCGTCCTGCCGGCCGCCGCCGCGTGGGCCGAGAGCGAAGGCACGGTCACCAACTCAGAGCGCCGAGTCCAGCGAGTCCGGAAGGCGCTCGAGCCGCCGGGCGAGGCCCGCGACGACCTGTGGATCATCTCGGAGATCGCCCGGCGGATGGGCGGGGACTGGGGCTGGAGCTCCGCGGAGGAGGCCTGGAACGAGCTCCGGACGTTGTCGCCGGTCCACGCCGGGATGTCCTACCGACGCCTCGAGGAGCTGGGCGGCATCCAGTGGCCGTGCTACGACGAGAACCACCCCGGCGAGCTGTTCCTCCACAGCCGGCTCTGGGAGGACCCCGTCCCCGGCAACCGCGTCCCGTTCGTCCCGGTCGACCACGATCCACCGGTCGACAAGCTCGACGACGACTTCCCGATCCGCCTGACGACGGGTCGCCGGCTCGACTCGTACAACACCGGAGTCCAGACCGCCGGCTACACCTCACCACTCCGACGCGGCGAGTCGCTCGACGTCTCGCCAGAGGACGCGCAGAGCTACGGATTGGCGGACGGCGAGCGCGTCCGAGTCGTCTCCCGGCGCGGCCAGGTCGAGGCGCCGATCCGGATCGACGAGGGGCTGCGGCCCGGCCTGACGTTCATGACCCTCCACTTCCAGGACGATGTCGCCACGAACCTGCTGACGATCGACGCGACGGACCCGAAGTCCGGCACGGCCGAATTCAAGGCGACGGCGATCCGGATCGAGAAGTTGGCGGCGCCCGTCGCCTGACCCCGGACCACGGAGGGGGACGGGACCAGGTAGGCTCGTCGGGCCCTTCTCCGCCGAGGCTACACTCGCGGGATGAGCGTTCCCGCCCGGATCAGCATCGTCACGATCGGCGTTCAGGACGTCGCCCGGTCGGTCCGCTTCTACGAGACGCTCGGCTGGGAGCGGACGGCGTCGTCTATGAAGGAGATCGCCTGGTTCCGGACGGCCGACAGCTATCTCGGGATCTTCGGCTGGAAGGACCTCGCCGAGGACGCCCAGCTCTTCGAGCCGACCCGCGGCTCCTTCGGCGGGATCACCCTGGCGGTCAACGTCGAGTCCGCCGACATGGTGGACGCGGCGCTCGACGAGGCGGTTGCGGCGGGTGGCTCCCTGCTCAAGCCCGGCACGGACCTGCCGTTCGGCTACGGCGGCTACTTCGCGGATCCGGACGGCCACGCCTGGGAGGTCTGCTGGAACCGCGACTTTCCCTTCGGACCCGACGGCCGGATCATCATCGACTGAGGTGGCGGAGCTCGTCCATCGATCGAGTCGGACCGTGGACCAACGGCCGGAGGTGGTCCACGACCGGCTGCTGGAGCTCGGGGCGAGGCTCCGTGACGAGCTGCCGCCGATCCAGCCGGGAACCCAGGCGGCGACCCTCCTCGGGGTGAGCGGCACGCTCGGCGTCGAGGTCGCCGATCGCGGACCGCGACGGATCGATGTTCGGACGACGAGAGGCCGGATCCGCGGCGAAGGCGCGGTCGACATCAAGCCGACCGCGGACGATCGGACGACCGTCTCGATGGTCGCGATCGTGAAGCCGACTGGCTTCGGCGCGAGCCTGATGCTCGGGGCGGCTCTCGCCTCCATGCCGCGGCTCCAGCGGCAGATCGTCGACGGGCTCGAGCGCGGCTTCGACGACTTGGCGGCGGCTCTCGCCAAGCCGGACGATCAGTGGGATGCTGCAACGTGGACGCCGCCAGGAGTGCCGGCGGCGGATTGATGGGCCCCCGGCGGCCGGGGTGAGGGATGGGCGTGACGTCGGATGCCGCGTCGAGCGGCCCGCTCGAGGGACGGATTCGCGGGTGGCCAATCGGCGCGGGCTGGATCGCCGCTGCGGGCTGGGTCGCCTTCGTGGGGCTTGCGATCGTCGCACTCGGAGTCGCCGGGGCGAACCATCGGTTGACCCCCGGCGACGTCACGCTGGCCGCCGCGTTCCTCGTCTTCGCGACGGTCGGTGCGGTCCTTGCCTCTCGCCTGCCGTGGAACAGCGTCGGTTGGACGCTCCTCGTGGTCGCGGTCGCGGCCATCGTCCAGCGGATGGTCGGCGAGTACGTTGCCTCCGCGGCATCTGGAGCGTCGCTGCCGTTCATCGGCCTCGTCGCCTGGGTCGACGCTTGGATCTGGGGCCTCTCCGTCGGCTGTGCCGTCGTCGTCCTTCCGATGGTCTTCCCGGATGGTCGTGCGCCGGCGGGGAACCTCCGTCGCTTCGCCTGGCTGATGGTCGCCCTGTTCGCGATCGCACCGGCGTTCTCGGCGATCGCGCCGGGTCCCCTCCCGGGTCTGCCGTCCGTCGACAATCCCTTCGGGATCGGACCCCTCGCGCCGGTCGCGGACATCGGCCGATCTCTCCTCCCGTTCCTCGGCATCATCCCGATCGTCGGCTGCGCGGTCGTGCCGCTCGTTCGGTTCCGCCGAGCCGCGCCCGACGAGCGACACCAGCTGAAGTGGTTCACCCTCGCCGCGGCCCTGCTCGCGGTCGTCCTTCTCGCCAATGCGCTCATCGGCGACGCGTTGGCCGTTCCGCTGGCGATCTGCGTCGGGCTCGTTCCGGCGGCCATCGGGATCGCGGTCCTGCGATACCGGCTGTACGACGTCGATTTCCTGATCAACCGGACGCTCGTGTGGGTCCCGTTGACCGCCCTCCTCGGCGGGCTCTATGCCTCGCTCGTCGCGCTGATCCAGCGGATTTTCGTGAACGTCACCGGCGATCGGTCCGACGCCGCGATCATCATCACGACCCTCGTCCTCGCCGGGCTCTTCACGCCGGCACGGCGCATCCTCGACACGATCGTCGATACCCGATTCCGGGTGAATCCGCCGGCGCTGCCGAGATCGTCTGCTGCCGCGCTCGCCCTGGACGACGCGGCGCTCGAGCGTCGCGTCGAGGAGATCGCCCGGCGGGTCGCGACCGAGGTCGTTCGATCAGATCGTGGCACGATCCCCTGACGAGCGCGCTGTTGTCGTCGGACGAGGAGGAGGACAAGCCATGCCGAGCGCAAGCCGGACGGTCACCATCGATCGGCCAGCGGACCAGGTCTTCGCCTTTTTCGCAGACCCCGCGAACGATCGGTCCTGGCGGCCGGCCGTCAAGGAGATCGCCGCCGAGGGGCCGCCGGGTATCGGTCGCCGAATCCACCAGGTCGTCGAGGGCCCGATGGGTCGCGGAATCGCCGCCGATATCGAGGTGACCGCCTACGAGCCGCCGAGCCGCTACGCATTCCGGGTCGTCGCCGGGCCGGCGCGGCCAAGCGGCGAGTTCCGGTTCGCGCCGTCCGGGGGCGGGACACAGGTTACGTTCTCGCTGAGCGCCGACCTCGGCGGGTTGAAGGGCCTGTTCCTCGGCCGGCCGGTTCAAGCCTCGATGGACGGTGAGATGCGGGGTCTCGATACAGCGAAGCGCGCGCTCGAGGCCTGAACGAGGCTCCGCCGTCGACGCCCCGGCAGCCGCTGAGCGGGCCTCGCGGCTACACTCGGTCCGATGGACCTGCATGTCATCGGGCCGCTCGCATCGCCGGCGGAACGGGCGGCCGTCGACGCGCTGCTTGGTCCCCCCGAGAGCGGGTGGCGGGGCGGTCAGCGGGACGCGCGGACCGAGGGCCACGTCGCCCGCGGCGGACACGAGGCGCGGTCCCGTCGGGATCTCCTGATCCCGGTCCTCCACGCCATCCAGTCGCGAATCGGCTGGATCAGCCAGCCGGCTCTGAACTACGCCTGCCGTCGCCTGACGGTCCCGCCCGCCGAGGCCTACGGCGTCGCGTCGTTCTACGCGCTGTTCGCGACGACCCCGCGGCCGCCGATCGTCGCCCACGTCTGCGACGACCTGGCGTGCGCGCTGGCCGGAGCCGGCGACGTTGCTGCCGACCTCGAGCGTTCGGTCGGACCCGCGGGCGAGCCCGTCGACGGCGGAGAGACGACCTGGCTGCGTTCGCCCTGCCTGGGCTTGTGCGAGCGGGCGCCGGCCATGATGGTGACCCAGGCCGGGACAAACCCGGTCACGTTCGTCGCCGGGCCGGTCGATGCCGTCGGGGTGGAGCGGCGGCTCGAGCCGAGGACCGGGGGCTCGACCGAGTCCGGACCGCCACCCATCCCCCAGCGTGGCCAGCCCGGCCTCCGGCTGCTGGCCCGCGTCGACGTCGTCGACCCGAGTTCGCTCGACGACTACCGCGCTCAGGGTGGCTTCCGGGCGCTCGCGCGGGCTCGCCGGATCGGCCCGCAGCAGGTGATCGAAGAGGTGACCGCATCCGGGCTCGTCGGCCGCGGCGGCGCCGCCTTCCCCACGGGCCGGAAATGGGCCGCGGTGGCGGCCCAGCCCGCCGAACCCCACTACCTCGTCTGCAACGCCGACGAGTCGGAGCCCGGGACATTCAAGGACCGGGTCCTGATGGAGGGTGACCCGTTCGCGGTCGTCGAGGCGATGGCGATCGAGGCGCTCGCGGTCGGAGCGACCAAGGCGTACCTCTACATCCGTGGGGAATACCCGCTGGCGGAGGCGCGGATGCTCGGCGCGATCGCCGCGTCGGGCGAGGCCGGGCTCCTCGGCGACCTCGACATCGAGCTGCGGCGCGGAGCCGGTGCGTACATCTGTGGCGAGGAGACCGCCCTGTTCGAGTCGATCGAAGGGAAGCGCGGCGAGCCACGCAACAAGCCACCGTTTCCGGTCGAGGTCGGCCTGTTCGGCAAGCCGACCGCGATCAACAACGTCGAGACCCTCATCAACGTCCTCGACATCGTCGGCTCCGACGACGGCGTCGCCGCGTTCAAGGCGATCGGCACCGAGGCCTCGGCGGGCCCGAAGCTGTTCTGCGTCTCGGGCAACGTCGGGCGACCGGGCGTCTACGAGGTGGACTTCGGGACGACGCTCCGCGAGCTGATCGACCTGGCCGGCGGCGTCTCCGGAGGTCTGACGCTCAAGGCCGTCCTGCTCGGCGGCGCCGCGGGCGTCTTCGTCGGGCCCGACGCGCTCGACGTTCCCCTCACGTTCGAGGCGACGCGGGCGATTGGCGCGACGCTCGGCTCAGGCGTCGTCATGATCTTCGACGAGACGGCCGACATGGTCGCCGCCCTGACCCGGATCGCCCGCTTCTTCCGCGACGAGTCCTGCGGGCAGTGCGTGCCGTGCCGGGTCGGGACGGTCCGCCAGGAAGAGCTTCTCGCTCGACTCGCGGCGGGCCGCGCGAACGGGGCGCGCGACGACGAGCTCGTCCTCCTCCGGGAGATCGGCCAGGCGATGCGGGACGCCTCGATCTGCGGCCTCGGCCAGACCGCGAGCTCGGCGATCGAGAGCGCCTTCCGTCAGCCCCAACTGGTGGCGCTGTGAGCCACGACGGGCTGTCCATGGATCGCGATCCCGCGCCGGCGCCGGGCGTCCCGCGGGCCTCCGAACCACCGGGCGCCCAGCCCCTGACCGACATCCTCCTCCGCCCGCCGGCCCGCCCCAGCCGGCCGCCGGCGCCGCCGCCGGAGCCAGAGCGGGCGGCCGTGGAGCTGACGATCGACGGCGTCACCGTCACGATCCCGGCCGGCTCGACGATCCTCGAGGCCTGTCGCGCCCAGGGGATCGACACGCCGACCCTGTGCTACCTGGAAAACCTGACGCCCGTGAACGTCTGTCGCGTGTGCGTCGTCGAGGTGACCGGGTCGCGGGTCCTGGTCCCCGCCTGCTCGCGCAAGGTCGAGGCCGGCATGGACGTCAAGACCAATAGCGACCGGGTCCGCCACAGCCGGAAGATGGTCCTCGAGTTCCTCGGCTCGTCGGTCGACCTGTCGACCGCGCCGTCGGCGCTCGGCTACATCGAGCGCTACGGCGCCGACACGGCCCGCTACGGTCCGGCCGACGCGCCGTCGCCTGCCGGTGAGCGCGATCGGCACGAGGCCGGCCATCACCACGCCCCGCCGATCGACGCCGCCCAGACCGTCGAACAGCCGGTCAAGGTCGACAACGACCTGTACGTCCGGGACTACTCGAAGTGCATCCTCTGCTACAAGTGCGTCGAAGCGTGCGGCGAGGACGCCCAGAACACGTTCGCCATCGCGGTCGCGGGTCGTGGCTTCGACGCCCGGATCTCGACCGAGAGCGCGGTCCCGTTGCCCGACAGCGCCTGCGTCTACTGCGGCAACTGCATCGGCGTCTGCCCGACCGGCGCCCTGATGTTCAAAAGCGAGCACGACATGCGGGCGGCCGGGACGTGGGATGAGTCGGCCCAGACGACGACCCAGACGATCTGCCCATACTGCGGCGTGGGCTGTGCCCTCGACCTGCACGTCCAGGACAACGCGATCGTCACGGTGACCTCGCCGCTGGACTCGTCGGTCACGGACGGCCACCTCTGCATCAAGGGCCGGTTCGGCTTCCAGTTCGTCCAGAACCGGGGACCCGGGCCGGCCTGACGTCTGGGACCCTGCGAGCCGTCGGTCAGGACAGCCCGGTCAGGTCGCGCAGGTCGATCCGCTCGTCGTGGGCGTAGATGTTGAAGCCGTCGCCGCGGAGGAAGCCGACAAGCGTCACCCCGAGCCGGTCGGCGGCCTCGATCGCCAGGTCCGACGGCGCCGAGACCGCACAGATGATCGGAACGCCAGCGACCGCGGCTTTCTGGACGATCTCGAAGCTGACCCGCCCACTGACCATGAGGATCCGGCCGTGGAGCGGCATCGTCTTGGCGAGAACCTGCGACCCGACGACCTTGTCCAGTGCGTTGTGCCGGCCGACGTCCTCGCGGAGGACGAGCAGCTCGCCCGTCGGGCTGAAGAGCGCGGCGGCGTGCAGCCCGCCGGTCTCCTCGAACGCGCGCTGGGCGGCGCGGAGGAGATCAGGCAGGGCAAGGACGATCGAGCGGGCGACGACCGGACCGTCCGGGATCGGGTCGGAGCGGATCGCGACCTCGTCGAGGGAGGCCTTGCCGCAGATCCCGCACGACGCCGTCGCGACGAAATGCCGCTCCGCCACCCTGGACGCGTCGAATGCCCGCGAGAGGTGGACCGTCACCTGGTCGTCGGGCTGGTTCATCGATTCCGGGTCGCCGGTCGTCGTTCGCATCACCTCGGGCCCGTCGATCAGGCCCTCGGTCCGGAGGAAGCCGATCGCCAGCTCGTCCTCGAAGCCGGGTGTCCGCATCGTGACGGCGACCGCGACCGGTTCCTGGCCCGGCCCGGCGGCTCGGATCTCGAGCGGCTCCTCGCCGACGACACGGTCGCCGCGGAACTCCAGCGACGAGCCACGAACCGCGACGACGCGGGTGGAGGTGACGTGGCGGGTCGGTGGGGCGAGCGGGTCCACGAGACGAGTGTAGGTCGGCCGCTCGGAGTCGCTCGCTCCGGCTCAGTCGTGAGGCGGGCCGAGTGGTTGCCCGGACGCATCCAACTCCTGAATTCGGAAGGCCTGTTCGTCCGATGGCCACCACGCGAGGCACCAGCTCGCCCCGGTCGTTGCCCGCACCGTCGTGTCATTCCCGAGGAGCAGTCGGACCGCGGGCACGCCGGCGCCGACCCGTCCGACGACGAGCGTCCGCGACTCGCGGCGGCCGTTGTCGTCGTTGGACTCGACGCTCGACACGTCGAGGATGCGTGCCTGGCCGGCCGGCGGGATCGGCCCCTCGTGGCTGGCGCTCGACTCGACGCCCGCGTCCCAACGGCCATCCGCCGCGCGGCCGAGCCCGCAGTCGAAGGCGATGTCTCTCCGGGCGAACAGCACGTGAAGGCGGCCCATGCCCCGTGCGTCGATCAGGACCGGCTGGTCCGGTACCACGATCGGCCCACCGCCGCCACCCGCCGGCCGTGGCTCCGGCGGTCGCACTCGACAGGCGGCAAGGGCCGCCGCGACGACGTCACGTGGCACGCCCATCGGGATCGACTGCCACGGCCCGTCGAGGTCGCCGATGGGCAGCTCCGGCCGGCTGCTCTCGGCCGCGTCGCAGGCGAGCGCGATCGTCAGCGCGAGGGTCCAGCCGGCGACGAGCCCGAGCGTCCGCAGGTCAGGTCTGGGACGCGTCATCCGCCGAGGATGCATCATCGACCGAATGGCGGACGTCGCGATCCTGACCCCGGCGCAGCGGGCCTTTGCCGACGCGGCCCGGACGGCGACCCTGGCCACGACCGGATCGGCGGGCCGGCCGCGGCTCGTCCCGATCTGCTTCGTCGTCGGCGACGACGGACGGGACGGCCGACCGCGGCTCTACAGCCCGCTCGACGAGAAGCCGAAGCGCAGCACCGACCCGCACGATCTCGGCCGCGTCCGCGACCTGCTCGTCTTGCCGGAGGCGACGCTCCTGATCGACCGCTGGTCGGAGGACTGGTCGAAGCTCGCCTGGCTCCGCCTCGAGTGTCGCGGTGAGCTCCTCGAGCCCGAGCCGCATGAGCGGGAGGAGCACGCCGCGGCCATCGCCGGCCTCCGCCGGAAGTACGAGCAATACGCGAGCCAGCGCCTCGAGGAACGGCCGGTCCTGCGACTGACCGTCAATCGGGCCCTCGGCTGGGGCGACCTCTGATCGAGCGATGCCTCGGCGGCATTGATTCCAGGTCCAGACCCCGGCTCGGTCAATCAGCGCGATCGCCCCATGCCGCGCGGGCATCGATCGTTACCGTTCGACGACCCATCCGCCGACATCCATGCCGACGCGGCATGGCCTTACCTGGTCGTCCTCGCTTCAAGCCCGAATCAATGCCTGCCGGGCATGGGCCGCCGGGCGAGACCGCGATCATCGACCCTGAGCCGGGGCTCTCTAGCGGTCGAGGAAGATCGCCGGCGCGTGCGGCCGCAGGCAGTGGGTCGAGCTCATCGCCTGGTGGTAGCCGCCGGCGTTCAGGAGAGCGAGGATGTCGCCCTCGGCCACCGGCGGGAGCGGATAGTCCTCGGCGAACACGTCGCCGGCTTCGTTGATATGACCGGCCACGGTGACGGTCTGGGTCCGCTCTGCGTCGGGCGCGCGGCACGGGACGAACTCCTGGGCGTAGCGGTAGATGAAGTACGAGCAGTTGACGTTCCAGCCGATGTCGAGGCCGACGAACGTCGTCCCGCCCCGCTCCTCGACCGTCACGACCTCGCCGAGCAGGATCGCGCTGTCCTTGGCGAGATAGTCGCCCGGCTCCGACCCGACCACGACGCCGGCCTCGACCAGGTCGCCGAGCGCCCGCCGCAGGGCAGCCGCGTAGGCATCCGGATCGACCGGTCGTTCTTCGGACCGCGCCGGCACGCCGAGCCCGCCGCCCACGTTCAGCTCGCGGATCGGGTGGCCGTCGGCGCGGAGGCGGCGGGCGATCCCGGCGACCCGGCCGATCGCCGCCTCGAACGCCTCGAGGCCGTCGCCGAGCCAGCCGGACCCCACATGGACGTGGATCGTGTCGACCGGCAGGCCGAAGCGGGCAGCCGCCTCGAGCGCTTCGTCGAGCCGGTCCTCGTAGATCCCGAACTTCGTCGGTCGCGCGCCGCTGTACGCGAGCTTCTCGTTGTAGCCGGCGCCCGCGCCCGGGTTGATCCGGAGCCCGATCGGTGGTCGCCGGCGACCGCCGGCGGTTGCCAGCCGGCGCCCGACGCGCTCGATCTGGCTGATCGCGTCGAGGTTGAGGTGGATCGGATAGGCGAGCAGGACGTCGAGGTCGCGCTCCGACACGTTCGTCCCGGTGTAGCTGATGTCTTCCGCCGGCCAGCCGCACTTCAGGGCCCGCAGGACCTCGCCCGGAGAGCACGCATCGATGCCGACGAGGTCGCGCAGAGCCGCCAGGGCCGCGGGATCCGGGTTCGCCTTGAGGGCGAACCGGACCCGATGGTGCAGTCCTGCGCGATCGAGTGCGGCGATCAGCCGCTCGGCGTTCTCGGCGAGACGACGGCGGTCGTAGACGAATAGCGGAGTCCCGTGCTCGCGGGCGAGCGCCTCGGCGTCCTGCCCGGCGATCGCCAGCCGGCCGCCGAGGATCTCGAGGCCCGATCGAACCCACCACACGCGCCCGAGGTCCGGACGCCCCAGCTCGGGACGCCCGGTCTCAGGCGAAGCGGCGGGTTGGGCCGGGCGGACGGCCGAGGCCATCGGGCGTCGGGGTGACGGCTACGCTGGGCGAGTTCAGGCGATCGCCGCGTCGGGCGATGCCTCGCGCCGACGGGCCCGACCAGTCCCGGGCTTCCAGCGGTCCGGGCCCTCTTCGACCGACGCGCCGATCTCCTCGAGAAGGTGACGCGACACGTGGGCGACTTCGAGGATCGCTGCCTCGAACGCGGCGCTGTTCCGGGCGGACGGCGTTCGGTAGCCGCTCACCTTGCGGATGAACTGGCGGGCGGCCGCCTCGATCTCACCCGTCGTCGCCGGCTCGTCCGGACGACGCAGGACCTTGATGCTTCTGCACATGAGCGCAGGTTAGCGCGACCGAACCGGCACTGCGTTCGACAGCCGACTGGTCAGGGCAGCTTCCAGTAGATCGAGCCCGTGTAGCAGTGGCCGAGCGCCAGGCAGAGCCCTGCGGTCAGGTCCCATTGGCGGCCGCTGACGTACGGGCCTCGATCCACGACCCGCGTCGTGATCGTTCGGCCGTTCGCGGCGTTGCGGAACGTGACCCGCGTCCCGCACGGCAGGGTCCGATGGGCAACCCCGATCAGGGTCTCGGTCATCGCGTAGCCGCAGGCGGTCCGCTTGCCGTAGAAGCCGGGCCCATACCACGACACGTTGCCGTCGTAATGCCATTGCGGGATCGCGATGGAACCGACGGGCGCGTTGGGCTGGACCCTCGCTCCGTCCGGGCGGCCCGCGGGAACGGGCCGCTGATCCGGATCGAGCAGGATCGTCGCATCGCTGAGCGCACCGCTGGACCGGTACGCAGGGTCAAGTGTTGGCGTCGTCGCCGCTGTCCCATCGATCGACGCAGCGTCCACCGCTCGAAAGAGCGAGGCGTCGATCGGATTAGCAGGGCTGGGGCCCTGCGACCCCACGGATCCGGGGACGGCGACCGCAGCGAGCGCGGCGATGAGCGCCACGCTCGCGACGACTCTGGGGCGTCGCACGTGCGGGGCACCTTATCAGTGGGGGCCCATTCACGCGCCTGACGAGGCTGATCGGAACCTTGCGCGTGCATGCCAACAGGACTATTCGTGCAGGACCTCGCATGACCCAAACGGGCTATCCGTGCACGAACGGTGCGTGGAGTCACCTCGTTGCGGTCCACGGAACGGCGCCGCTCAGCGGTCCGGGCGCGGCCGCGAGGGACCTGCGAGACTGGCGGCCGATGCCGACCCGATCGCTCGTCCTGGACTCGCCTCTGGACCTCGGCCCCACGCTGGCGATCCACGTCCACGGCGGCGCCGATCCGACGATCCGCGTCCGGGGTTCGGAGGCGATCCGGACATCGCGAACCCCGGTCGGCCCGGCGACCCTGTGGGTCGCGGCGCGCGGGGAACGCCTCGAAGCGGAAGCGTGGGGGCCCGGTGCGGACTATCTGCTCGACGGTCTCCCGGCGCTCGTCGGCCTCGACGACGACCGCTCCGGATTCACCCCATCGCACCATCCGCTGATCGCCGAGCTGGACCGACGCCACCGGGGGATCCGCCTCGGTCGAACAGGCGCCGTCATGGAGGCACTCATCCCGGCGATCCTCGAGCAGAAGGTCACCGGCAAGGAAGCGTGGCGCGGCATCCGTGGAATGGTTCGACGCTGGGGCGAGCCCGCGCCCGGGCCGTTCGGCCTTCGCCTCCTGCCGAGCCCGGCGGCCCTTGCCGCCGCGCCGTACCACGCGTTCCATCCGATCGGCATCGAGCGCCGGCGGGCCGACCTCCTCCGCCGCGTCTGCGATCGCGCCACGCGGTTCGAGGAGATCGTGAGCCTGCCCCGTGAGGCGGCCTACGGTCGCCTCCGGTCCGTGCCGGGGATCGGCCCATGGACTGCGGCGGAGGTGATGCTCCGGGCGGCGGGCGATCCGGATGCGGTCAGCGTCGGCGACTTCCACCTGCCGAACGTCGTCGCCTTCGCGCTCGCGGGCGAGCCGCGCGCCGACGACCGCCGCATGCTCGAGCTCCTCGAGCCCTGGCGAGGCCATCGCGCCCGGGTGGTCCGCCTGCTCGAGGTCAGCGGCATCCAACCGCCGTCGTTCGGGCCGCGCCACGCGACGCGCTCGATCGCGGCCATCTGAGGATTGACGGACCCGACCGGCGGCGTCCGATGACGCGGCCGGTCCGGCCGTCGCGTTACGCGGCCGTCGGCTCCTGCGAGGCTGCGTCGACTGACGCGCCGGCCGCGATCATGACGCTCGCCAGCAGGCCGTAAGCGGTCGCCCAAGCGTCGCGCGTCTCGGCCGTGAAGTCGGGCTTCAGCCCGATCTCGAGCGTGTCGAGCAAGGCCGCTCCGACCGTCTCGAAGTCGTCGGCGCCGACGCTGTACCCGGCGTGCCGCCGGCCGAGCGCTTCCACTGCCGGGATGATCCCTTCGAGCCGGTCGAGGTTCGCGACGACGACTGCGAGCGTCTGCATCAGGTTTCGCCGCTGGGCGACCATGTCGGTGGCGGCGAAGAGGCGTCGGACGGACGGATCAAGGGTGAACAGCCGGTCGTAGAAGATCGTCGCGGCGACGTCGGCGATGGGTGCGACGCGCGCGAACGACTCTCGCACGAGCGCGATCTGGCGTGGGGTCATGGTTGCGGCTCCTGATCGTGTCGGGGTCGGGCTTCTGGCGTCGGGTCAGGGTCGTCGCAGACTCCCGAGGACGGCATGGACAAGCAGCGACCCCTGCCTACGTCATCCGTCCGATACCGTTGCGATCTGCACGCGCGGAGGAGACCGATCGATGGCGGAACGAGCCATGCCCAGCTTCACCAAGTCGCCACCGGAGCTCGTCGAGCGGTTCGGCGCGGTCATGGATCGCTACCCCGACGCAGAGCGCAAGAAGATGTTCGGCTACCCCGCCGCGTTCATCGGCGGGAACATGGCGACGGGCCTGTTCGCGGACCACTGGGTCGTCCGGCTGCCCGACGACGAGATCGAGCCGGCCAAGGCCGGTGGCGCGGGCTCGTTCGAGCCGATGCCGGGCAAGCCGATGAAGTCGTTCGTCGTGATCCCGGAGGCGGACGTCGCCGTCGACGCCCGGATCGCCGGCTGGGTCGAGCGGGGCCTCGCGCTGGCTCGGTCGATGCCGGCGAAGAAGTAGCCCGAGGTCTCGAGCGTCGCCGTCGGCACCCGGGCCGGCCTACCTGATCTGGCCCGCGGCCTCCTCAGCCGCCGCCGGATCGGCGGTGTCGATCACGATCACGTGGTCGGAAGTCGCATAGACGTAGTCGAGCGGGCCCTGCGTCCCGGCGTCGATCTTGATCAGGCGCTTCCCACCGAGGGTCACCGTCGTCTGCTTGACCCCGGGCCCCTTCGATCCGAGCCAGGCCTCGAGAACGGCCGTCTTCAGCTTCTCGGTGTCGAAGCCCGGCAGCCGGAAGCCGTACACGGCGATGTCGAGGGTGTTGGTGTAATCGAGCGCGCGGGACACCTCGAGATCGTCCAGGTTGGCTCCGAGGTTCACGAGTCGGGCCGCGAGCGCCCGCGACGCCGGATCCCCGAGCAGCCCCTGGTCGCCGGTTGCGCTGTCCGACGTGAGCGGGGTCCCCTGGATCGACGTCGGCATGGCAGCTTCCAGGACCGACACCGGCTCCGACGAGCCGGGTTCTTCCGAGCCCGCATTCGACGCACCGGGTTCCTCGCTGCCGGTCGCGACGTGGCTCGGCTGCGGGCCGGCGTCACCCGCGGCCGTGCCGTTGCCCATCGCCGCGGCGAGAGCGCTCGTGATCGTCGCCAGGTCGGGGTCGTCGGCCGATCCGGCGCCGGCGACCTGGCCGATCAGCTGGCCGACGCGGAAGAGCGTCGTGATCGAGCCGGTGGACGGGTTCTCGACGTCGTAGGCATCGCCCGCCGACGATCGGTCGATGACGGTCGAGCCGGCCGCTTTCGCGGCATCGCGGTTCTGCTGCATCGCGGTCGCGGCGACGTCGCCGTAGCAGGTGACGCTGGCGTAGACGACGGGCTGGTTCGTGGAATCGTCCGGACTGGCCGGGCCCATGATCGAGACGGTCATCCCGTTGGCGTTCAGGTCGGTCGAGCCGAGCGTCCAGTTGTCGGGGAGGTCGTTCTTGTCCGGGATCGCCGCCCACGCCGCCGACCGGCAGGCGGACAGGTCCGCGCCACGATTCACGACCCCGAGGACGACGCCGGCGGCGCCGGCGGCGAGGGCGAGGAGAGCGATCCACGGGGAGGCCAGGAGAAGCCGGTTCGGGGTCGGGCCGTCGCCGTCGACGACCTGGTAGGCCACGGGGACGGACGGCCGAGTCATCGATCGGCGGGGGCTCGTCCGACGTGTCGGCATGCTGGCTCAGGCTCCCGACGGCAGGTGAGAGCCGTCTGAGGGCGGTGGACCGGACCCGACGGCGGGTGAACTGGTCGGGGCGGCGGGATTTGAACCCACGACCTTATCGTCCCGAACGATACGCGCTACCAAGCTGCGCCACGCCCCGACCGAATGCCCGTTTTCAGGGCCCCGGCATGATAGCAGAGGAGCCCTCGCGCGACGGTTCCGGGATCGGAATGACCGCCAGCGCGGCGAGGATGAACGACGCGGCCATCATGACGAACACGATCGGCAGACCGGCCGCTTCGCCGAAGAATGCCGTCATCTGACCGTAGACGGCCGTCCAGAGGGACCCGACCCCGAACGCCAGCGTGAAGTAGAGCGAGAACGAGGCGTCTCGGATCCGTGGGTTCGCGACGTCGGCAAGGAGCGCCTGGAGCTGGGGCGACTCGGCGAAGCTGAACAGGCCCATGAGGAGGATGCCGAGCCATAGCCCGGCGATCGACGATCCCGCGAGCAGGAACATGACGAACGAGATCGCGCCGCCGACGTAGACGCCGATGATCACCGGCCGCCGGCCGATCCGATCGGACAGCCAGCCGGCGACGAGCGGCATCGGCACCGACAGGACGATCAACGCCCCGTACATCAGGTTCGTGGTCTCGGTCGGCAGGCCGATGACGATCGTCAGGTATGCCAGGGCGAACAGGTTGACGACACCGAGCCCGCGACCACCGCCGCCGAGGACCGAGGCGAGGTAGATCCAGCGATGGGCGGGGTCGCGGAGGACCGTCGCGAACGCGTTCCTGACCGTGCCGTGGGCGACGGCCGCCTCCCGGTCCACGCCTGTCTCCCGGACGAGCACCAGGATCGCGAGCGCGACGATGACCGCAGGGATGCCGAACGCCACCACCACCAGCCGCCAGCCGAACGCGGCGATCATCGCCGCCCCGACGATTGCCACGACGACGGTCCCGACATTGCCGCCGCTGATGTGGGCGCTGATCGCGAAGCCACGCCGGTCCTCGGGGAACTGCTCGGCCAGCAGCCCGTTGCCGACCGGATGCTGCGGCGCGCCGCCCATCCGCGACACGATGTTCACGGCGGCGAACGTCGGGAAGCTCGGCGTGATCGCCTGGGCGGCGAATCCGCTGCCGAACAGGATTCCGCCGCTCGCCAGGAGCATCCGCCGCGAGACGACCCGGGTCAGCTTGGCGAAGCTCAGCTGGACGATGCCGCTGGCGAACGCCCCGGCCGCGGCCAGGGTGGCGACGTCGGCCAGCGTGACGTGGAACTCGGACAGGATCTGGAGGTAGACGAGCGGCAGCAGCACCGCCTGGGCGTGGTTGACTGCGTGCGCGATCGACAGCAGCCAGAGCGTCCGCTCGGGGTGGATCTCGGCGGCCGCCGACGCGGCAGACGAGCTCGGCGGCGTGGGCTCGGCGACCATCGCCTTCCATGCTGACGGATTGCGGTCAGCCCCGTCGGCGCGCCGCGAACAGGCTCGTCCCGTCGACGCGTGCCCAGACGAACCCGTCAGCGGTTGGCATTCGATGGCTTGGGCTCCGGAGCGCCGCGATCCAGTCGGACGACGAGGCAGGGAACCGGGCTTCGACAAGGGGACGAAGCTCGGTCATCAGCAGGCGATTCCGGCGGGTCGCGCGGAGCACGAGGAGACCCGCCACACGGAGGCCCGGAGCAGATCGACGGCCGACCGCGACCTTGTCAGCAAGACCGCGCATGACGTCCCCTCCGTCGGCGAACAGATCCACGAGCTCGACGACAGCCACCTCGGCGAGCGCCGAGCGGTCGAGGATCACATCGACCGATCGGGAGCGCCGCGAGGCCGGGTCGATCGAATGCTCCACCCGCGCTCGCCAACCTCCGGGCTCAGCGAATGTCACGATCGCCGCCTGCCCGCGAAGGTGGGCGATGTCACGCGGTAGGTCGGAGCCAGGTCGCGCCTCCACGAACGCGGCCAGCTGCGTTTCGACGGCGGCCGCGCATGCGGCCAGCGTTTCCAGGGACGCAGCCGTTCCGAGGCCGCGCTCCACCGCGCTCCAGAAGGTCTGGGAGACGCCTGCTCGATCCGAGGCCTCGGCCTGGGTCAAGGCGAGCGCGATGCGGGAGTCCTTCAGCGCGATCCCGAGGCGAGAGGCAAGGTAAGAGCTCCGACGCCTCCCGGCGCTGCGCGCCGTCCCGGCTCGACGGCGGGACCGGTCTGCCATCTCCGGATCGTGGCAGCGGCGGCTCACCTGGCAATGCACCCGGCCCGCCGACTTCGTAGTTCAAGGAGTGTTATCCGACGGCATTGGCGGAGCTGGAGGCCCCAGATCGCGCGGGTAGAAGGGCGCCGACGCCGCGTGTAGCGTCGGGACTACTAGCGAGGGCACAAGCGGCCCGCCGGCGGCCGGGATGGCGTCAGATAGCAGTCCTTGTGCTAGGCGGAGAGATACCTGCATGCCTGCCGGCCCGCCCGGGAGCCCGGCTGTCCGAAGGCGGCGCGGGGGTGAGAACCTCGAAGCGGGCCCGGTTGCCCGGGCCCGCTTCGGATCCGCCGGAACGTGCGCAGCGAGGGAACAATGCAGGAGAACCGTGCGGGTTAGAACTGCTCCAGGTACTTCTCGACTTCCCAGTCGCTGACCTGGGTGCGGTACTCGTCCCACTCCGCGCGCTTCGCCTCGACGTAATGGGTCAGGACGTGGTCGCCGAGGGCCTCGGTGATCACGGAGTCCTTCTCCAGCTCGTCGATCGCCTCGCCGAGCGTGCCGGGCAGCTCGCGGATGCCCTTCGACGCGATCGTCGCGGCATCCATCTCGAACAGGCTCTCTTCGACCGGATCACCCAGCGTCAGCCCCCGCTCGACGCCGTCCAGCCCGGCCGCGATCATCGCGGCGAAGGCGAGGTAGGTGTTGGACGACGGGTCCGGGCACCGGACCTCGACCCGCGTCCCCTCGATGGACTTCCCCGGCGACACCTTCGGCACGCGGATGAGCGCCGAGCGGTTCGTCCGACCCCACGTCAGGTAGGTCGGAGCCTCGAAGCCGGGCACGAGTCGCTTGTACGAGTTCACCAGCGGCGCCAGGACGGCGATCATCCCGCGGGCGTGGGCGAGGATCCCGGCCATATACGAGCGGGCCACGTCGGACAACCCGTACTTGTTGTCCGGGTCGGCGAAGGCATTCCGCTCGTCGGCGATCGACCACAGGCTCTGGTGGGTGTGCATGCCCGAGCCGTTGATCCCGTGGATCGGCTTCGGCATGAACGTGGCGTAGAGGCCGTGCTGCTGGGCGATCGCCTTGAGCGCGAACTTGAACGTGATCGCGTTGTCGGCCGTCCGCAGCGCGTCGCTGTACTCGAAGTCGATCTCGTGCTGGCCGACCGCGACCTCGTGGTGGGCCGCCTCGACCCGGATCCCGAACGCCTCGAGGGCGTCGACCATGTCCTGGCGGATCTCCTGGGCGAGGTCCGTCGAGAAGTCGAAGTAGCCGGCCTGGTCGTGGGGCAACGGCTCGATCCCGCCGTCGACGCCACGGCGGAACAGGAAGAACTCGAGCTCCGGGCCCGTGTTGACGACGTAGCCGAGCTTCTTCGCCCGCTCCACCTGGCGGCGCAGGACGCCGCGCGGATCGCCGACGAACGGCTCGCCGCCGGGGGTGAACACGTCGCAGATGACGCGGGCGGTGCCGCGCGGGCCCGCGGCCTTCTGCCACGGGATCTCGGAGAACGTGCTCATGTCGGGCATGAGGTACTGGTCGCTCTCGGCGATCCGGGTGAAGCCCTCGATCGAGCTGCCGTCGAACCACGTCCCGTGACGGACCGAGCCCTCGAGCTGGTGGATCGGGATGGTGACGGCCTTGACGGCTCCGATGATGTCCGTGAACTGGAGCTGGACGAAGCGGATGCCGCTCTCTTTCGCGGCCTCGATCTTCTCGGCTCCGTCGACTGCCTCGCGCGCGATGACCACCGATGCTGCCTCCTTCGTGCGGCTGGGCGTCGGGTCCGATCGAGCGCGATCTTGTGCTGGACGCACGATTCGAGCCCCTCGGACCGGGTGCGGTCAGGATAACCGGCGAATCGGGCTCCGAGAAGGTTGCGACGGTCGACCAAGGTTAGTCATCTTGCACAAGTCTGAGCGCGAGCGCGATCGGGAAGCGGACCTCCGGATCGGCGAGGCTCCAACCCGTCAGGGCCTCGATCCGGCGGATCCGGTAGGCGATCGTGTTGCGATGGACCCCGAGTGTCGCGGCGGCCTCCGCCAGGCCGGGTTGATCGAGGAGCGCGCGCAGCGTCGCCAGCCGCTCACGGCGCACGTCCGGCCGGCCCTGGAGCAGCGGCTCCAGGAGGGCCCGTGCCTGTCGCTCACCCTCGGGAAGGTTGTGCAGATTGCCCAGCAGCCGGTACGCCGGCAGCCGGTCGGCCCGAGCCACCGCCGGCGGCGCGGCGAGGCGTTCCGCGGCCTCGAGCGTGGCGCGGGCGTCGGCCTCGGCGGCCGAGCGGGCGCCGGCGGCCACGAACGGCCGCGACACCGCGACCGGTCGACCGAGCGTCGCGGCGATCCGGGCAGCCAGCAGGCGTCCGTCCGCGTCGTCCGGCAGGGCGGCGGCGACCGCCCGGAGGTCGACGCTCTGGGCGTCCCCGCGGAGCCTCATCCGCCTGGCCGGGGCGAGTCCCCGGAGATCCCGTCGGATCGCCTCGCGTCGCTCGGCGGTGTCGTCCACATCGGCGGAGCCCTGGCGGGCGACGATCACGACCCACGGCGGTCCGTCGGCCGGCAGCGTCTCCCGCCGGGCCGTGTCGATCGCCCGGCCGACCGCCTCCTCCCGCACCAACTCCAGGGCGAGCAGCCCCGCGACCCGGTCGGTCGCGACCCGCTCGAGCTCGCTCGGCGCCCGCTCGCCGAGGAGCGCCAGGGCGCCGGCCTCGGAGTCGTCGCCGGACAGCGGCAGCGGCACCCGCGCCGCCGCCGCTCGACGCTTCCGGTGGTACGCCGCGACCGCGGCCGCGGCGTCGGGTGCGTCGGCCGGCGCGTGCACCGCCAGCGAGGCGCCGCGCCGCCCCTCGATCGCCACGGCCCGCCCGAGGAAGCCGGCGATCGCCGCGGCCAGCCCCTGCGTACCGCCTCCCGCCAGCGCCACCTGCTCCAGTCGGTTCTCGAGGAGGGTCGCCTGCCGCTCGAGCTCCGCGCGGTGATTGACGAGGAAGCCGATGGCGCTCCGCTCGATCGCCGCCGGGTCGCCCGGTCCGGCATCGATGACCGGCACCCGGGCCGCGGATCCTGCCCGGACCAGTGCCTCGGCGACCCCGCCCGACCCCGGGCCCGCATCGGCCACGAGGACGAGCCCGACCGCACGCGCCTCGGCCGCGCCCCGGACCAGCGCCTCGAGGCTATCGTCGTCGGGCGCGACGATCGCCAGTGCCGCGGCCGGGATGATCGCCAGATCACCCGGCTCGAGCGCGTCGAACGCCGGGACGCGGGCCCGCATCAGGCGGACCCAGGCGACGTCTCGGGCCGGCCCCTGATCAGGGACCAGCCATCGGGCGCCGGGCAGGACCGCCGAGCGAAGGGCCTCCAGCGTGGCCACGGTCGGGCCGCTACCCGACGGCGGGCGGCGCAGGTGCGGGCGCGGTCGCGACCCGGCGACGGGCGACGAGATCGTCGAGGAGCCGCCCGAACTCCCGCTCGACGTCGACGTAGCGATCCGACCGGGCCACGATCGCGAGCGCGCCCTCGGCGTTCAGCCGGGCCCAGATCCGGCGCCGCGGCAGGTAGAACGAGATCGCGATGCCGGCGATCAGGAAGGCGAACGCCGACCAGACGATGCCCTGCCCCGGATCCTTCTTGGCGATGATCAGCGTGTAGTCCGTGAAGCGACGGACGCCGACCGAGAAGTCGAGGCCCTGCGGCACCTGCGCCTCGCCGGCCGCGACCGCGATCGGCGACAGGTAGTCCACCTTGGGCGTCCCGTCGGATTCCTGGCCGGTGACGACGTACGGGACCACGAGCAGCACCCCGGTCCCGTTCGTCGCCCGCTGGAGGAGCATCTCCAGCCCGACGTCGCGGCCGGGCACGGACAGCGTCCCGTACGGGAAGCCCGACGCAGTGTCGGTGAGCGGGACGGGCCCGTCCCACAACGGCTTGCCGTTCGCGTCGCTGATCAGGAGCTCAGGCGCCGGCCCGAACCCATTCTGGTGGAAGGTGTAGCCCGCCACCGCCAGCGGGTCGTTGACCCGGATCGTCTTGCGGGCGATCTGCTGGCCGTTCTGGAACACGGCGAGGTCGGTCGTGAAGTCGGTCGCCTGCCCGGTCTGGACGAACCCCGGTGCCTCGAAGTCGTAGTTCTTGACGACGAGCAGGTCCGGCGTCCCGATCGGCTGGACCGTCAGCGAGTCGCCCTCGGCGATGACGAGGCCCTGCTCGTCGCCGAACCGCCACGTCACGACGGCGGCGACGAGGAACAGGATCAGCCCGAGGTGGGTGAGCAGCGTCGCCAGCTTCGTCCAGCGATGGCGGTCGCCGTAGAGGTAGTGGACGCCGTCGACCTCCGCCTCGCGCACGCGGAAGCGTGCACCGCGGAGCGCCGCCCGGACGTCGGCCGCCGCGACGCCCGTCATCGCCGCCCGGTCCGGCAGCGTCGGATCGTAGAAGGCGTCCGGCTGGGCGACCCGGATCTCGGCCGACTGGCGCCACAGCTTCGGTGTCCGCTCGAGCGTGCAGACGACGATCGACACGACGAGGACGACGAGCCCGATCGTGAACCACGTCGACGAGAAGATGTGGAAGACCTGGAGGCGCTCCATCGCATCGACGAGGCCGCGGCCGAAGACCGGGTCGTAGCGGGCATGCATGCCGGCCATCGCCGACTCGTAGTCGCCGACGGAGCGGAACGCGAAGCTCGGCAGCTGGCGGATCGTCATCCCGACGACTGCGAGCAGCGACAGGACGATGATCTGGACGACGGCGAAGTCGACCGAGGTGAAGAGGCGGAGGACCGTCCGGCCCAGGCGCTCGAAGACGTCCGGGGCGGGCGGCCGGGCCGATTCGGCCCACGTGGTCACGGGGCTGGCGATCGGTCGGTCCTCCGGAAGGTCAGACGGGAGTCGGTTCGGCGCGAGCCGGCTCGCCCAGCGCTGGTGACGACGTCGCCGGCGTCGTGACGGATCCCGCGGCCGCGAGCGCGCGGGCAAAGTCGGCGATCAGGTCGTCGACGTCCTCGAGCCCGACCGAGCAGCGGAGCAGGCCGGGCGTGATCCCCGCCGCCGTGAGCGCCGCGTCGTCGAGCTGGCGGTGGGTCGTCGACGGCGGGTGGGTGACGATCGTGAAGACGCTCCCCAGCGACGCCGTCCGGGCCGGGATCGACAGGCTGTCGATGAATGCCTCGCCGGCGGCGCGGCCGCCGGCGAGCTCGAACGCGAGCATGCCGCCTCCCCGTGCGAGCTGCCGTGCGGCGGTCGCGTGCTGCGGGTGGCTCGCCAGCGCGGGGTGCCAGACCCGCGTCACCCCAGGCTGCGCCTCGAGCCAGGCGGACAGCGTTGCCGCCGTCGCGGAGTGGCGCTCCATCCGGAGGGCGAGCGTCGAGAGGCCGCGCATGGCGAGGAAGGCCGCGTGCGGGTCCAGGCTCGCGCCCGTGTCGACCTCGAAGTCGCGGACGCGGCCGACGAGCGACGCCGAGCCGACGACGACGCCGGCCATGACGTCGGAGTGGCCGGACAGGTACTTGGTGGCGGACTCGCAGACCAGGTCGGCACCGAGCTCCAGCGGCCGGCACAGATACGGCGACGCGAACGTGTTGTCGACGACGTAGGTCGCGCCGAACCGGTGGGCCAGGCCGGCCAGCGCCGCGTGGTCGGCCACGACGATCGTCGGGTTGGAGATGGTCTCCGCGTAGAGGACGCGGGTCGGGGCGAGCGCGAGCGCGGCCTCGACCGCGGCGAGATCGGTCACGTCGACGAAGTCGACCCGGACGCCGAGCCGGCCGAAGACGTTGAGCAGTTGGGCCCGGGTGGTTCCATACGATGCCTGGGTCGCGACGATCCGGTCGCCGGAGGACAGCAGCGTCCCGAGCGCGCCGTGGATCGCGCCCATCCCCGTGGCGAAGGCGAAGGCGGCCTCGGCGCCCTCCAGCTCGGCGACCGCCGCAGCGAACGCCGCGACGGTCGGGTTGTCGAGCCGGCCGTATGAGTAACCGGCGATCTGCCGCGTCGTGACCGCGCCCAGCTCGGCGGCGTCGGCGGTCGTGAACGTGACGGACTGGTAGATGGGGACGGACGTCGGCGGCTGGTCGACGATCGGGATCCGATGGGCGGCCCGGATCGCCCGGGTCGCGAAGCCGCGCGGCGTGACGGGGGCGATGTCGCCGGCGGACGGTCGCCGGCCGGTCGGTTCGGCCATCCGGCCGATCCTACACCGAGTTGTCGGCCCGCTTGCGCGGGCGTCCGGTCCGCGTCGTCGCGGCCTTTGCCGGCGCTGGAGTCGTCCCTGGCGCGGCCTGTCCCGCCGCGGCCGCCACGGGTCCCGCCGTCGAGGCCGCGGTGCCGTTGTCGAAGACCGGATCGCCAACGCCGCCGAGGTCGGGGACGGGCACCCCGCTGACGCGGTTTCGGCCCGCCCGCTTCGAGCGATACATCGACGTGTCGGCGGTGATCATCAGCTCGTCGCTCGTCCGGCCGTCGTCGGGATAGCTGACCACGCCGATCGAGATGGACGGCTGGATCGCCGAGCCGGCCACCGGCACCCGGAGGTCGGCGACCTCCTGGCGGATCTTCTCCGCAAGGACGTAGGCGCCGGTCGGATCGGTCTCCGGCAGGAGCACGACGAACTCGTCGCCGCCGTAGCGGGCCGCCGTGTCGATCCGCCGTCCACCAGAGCGGATCACTTCGCCGACGCCGCGGAGGACGCGGTCTCCGAAGAAGTGGCCGTGCCGGTCGTTGATCTGCTTGAGCTCGTCGAGGTCCATCATGAGGAGACAGAAGCCGCGCCCCGACCGGGCGCTGCGGGCGATCTCGCGCTCGACGGCGGCGAAGAAGAACGTCCGGTTGAAGAGACCCGTCAGCGGATCGATCGTCGACAGCCGGATCGCCGCGTCCCGGGCCCGCCGCTGTTCGCGGGCGATGACCATCGCCACGTAGGCCAGGAGGACGAGCGCGGTGAGGTTGATCCCGGCGACGGCGACGGTCTGCGGCGGGATCCCGGCCGAACCCGGCGGGGCGATCGCGACGATGTAGGCGAGGGAGGCCGCCGCGGCCAGCCCGAACGTGACCCTCGGGCTCACGACGAGGGCCGCTCCGCCGACGATCAGCGGGAAGGTGAAGAAGAACGGGCTGGCGTCGCGCCCGGTCAGGACGATGAGGAGCGTCGCGAAGGTGATCGCGACGCTTCCCTCGAGGACGAACTTGGCGGTCCCGAGGGCGCCGGTCGGGAGCAGATCGTGAACGACGACCACGAACAGGCCAGCCGCAGCGAGCAGGGCGAAGATCGCCGGCTGGGTGTCGCGCCAGAGCCCGGTCAGGGCCACGATCGTCGACGTCGCGAGGATGAAGACCCACGACACGATCCGGACCACGCGGTCGTACGCGCCCGGCGGGACAGCCCCGGGCTCGGCCAGATCCGCCTGTGTCTCGCCGAGGACGGCCGCCATCTCGGCAGCTCGGCCGTCGCCGGCGTCGCGGGCGGTCGTGGTCGCGGGCAGTGGTCCGCTGCGGCCGAGGAGTGGCGGCAGCAGCACGCTGCCCATCACCGCCAGGTTGGCGATGACGGCGAGCAGGATCAGCGTCTGGACGGGCTCCACCGTCACACTCCATCTGGAGGGACGCGGGGCACGCGCGTCCCAGTTGGCCGCATCGTAGACCGTCAGGAGTCGGTCAAGAACCTCGCGGCGGTGCGGGCGAGCCTCGCGATCACCTTTCGGGTGCGGCTGCGCAACGCGCGGCGAACGCTGTCCTCGGGCGCGCGTGATGGCCTAGCGCGTCCCCCACTGGTACGACTGCTTGACCATCCGGAGGTACACGAACGTCTCGGTCTCGCGGACCCCGTCGATCGTGCGCAGGCGCTCCGCCAGGAAGCGGAGGAGGCCCTCGTTGTCCTCGCAGACGGTCTCGATCAGGATGTCGTACGTCCCCGCGGTAATCACGACGTAGTCGACCTCCGGCATCTCGGCGCACCGCGCGGCGACGTCCATCAGCCGGTCGGCCTCGCAGCGGATTCCGATCATCGCCATCTGCTGGAAGCCGAGCTTCAGCGGGTCGGTGACGCCGACCACCTGGAGGATCCCTCGGTCGACGAGGCGGTTCGTCCGAGCACGGACCGCCGCCTCGGACACCCCGAGCTCGGCCGCGATCTGGGTGAACGGCCGGCGACCGTCCTGCTGGAGGTGCTCGATGATCCGTTTGTCGAGCTCCGAGACCTCGTCGCCGGAGCGACCCGTCGACCGCCGCGGGGCGGTCACGGCGTCTTGCTCGGCTTGGGGGTCTTGGCCGGGGCCTTCGTCGGGGCCGTCGAGACCGACGGCTTCGGGGTCGGCTCAGGGGTTCGCGACGGGATGTCGATGACGGAATGCTGCGTCAGCGGCCACAGCAGCGGATCGAGGACCGCGACGATCCGTGCCGCCATGGCCTGGCGCGACGCGTCGGGCGGTGAGGGGGCGCGGGCGCTGATCGGCCCGAACTGGATCAGGATGTTCAGCCCGGCGATCGAATACGGCGCCTCGTCGCCGACCGGCGCCTCGCCGGCCTTCCAGTGAACAGTCCTCTTCAGGACCGCCGACGACGAGTACTGGGTGATTCGCAGCGGCCAGTTGTTGATCTCGGCGTTGATCAACTTGACGATCGCGGGATTGCCGGTCTCGGAGTTCGCGTTGTTGGCGACGAGCCCCAGCTTCGCCGCGCCGAGGGCGAGGAAGATCTGGTCGGCGGTGACCGGCTCGTGGAGATGGGGATCGGGCGTGACCACCGGGGTAGGCAAGGGCGTCGGCGAGCCCGATGCCGCGTTCGAGCCGCCGCAGGCGATCACCAGGCTGGTCGCGATGGCCGCAACGAATCCGGCCACCCCTCCCGGCAGCCGGCGCCCCCGCGCGATCTGATTCGAATGTCGCATCGCCGGGCGGGATGCTAGCACGGCCTTCGTGGCCCACGGACCCCTGACAGAAGTACGGCTCGTGATCAGCCGAGGAGCGGCAGGACCTCAGCGAAACGCTCGATCGAGGGGCGGTCGATCGGGTCCAGGACGGCCTGGACCTCGTCGACGCCGGCCTCGGCATAGGCCTGCAGCTCGTCGGCCATCCGCTCCGGTGGGCCCTCGAGCGGGACGATCCGGTCGGTCGTGGTCGTGTCGCCCATCGTCCGGCCCCGGCCGCCCGGCAGCCGGACCTGAACCGCGACCGTCCGCTTGATCGCCGCCGGGTCCCGGCCGACGTCGCGGCACGCGTCGTCCACGACCGCCCGGAGCGGCGCAACCCCGGCCGGCGTGTTGTTCGTGTCCGCGTACCACGTGTTCCAGGCGTGCGCATGGGACAAGGCGATCCGCAGCATCCGCGGTCCGTTCGAGCCGATCAGGAGCGGCGGGCCGCCCGGCCGCGGCCGCGGCAGGAGCTCGCAATCGCGAGCCTGGTAGTAGCGCCCGTCGAAGTCGATCGCGCCTTCCTGGAGGAGCGTCCGGATGATCGTGAACGCCTCCTCGAAGCGGTCGACGCGATGGTCGAACGGGAAGCCGAACGCCCGGAACTCGGTCTCGCTCCAGCCCGCCCCCAGCCCGAGGACGAACCGGCCGCCGGCGATCTCGTCGATCGTCGCGGCCTGCTTCGCGAGCATGGCCGGGTTGTGGAAGCTCGTGCAGGCGACGAGCGGCCCGATGGTGACGGTCGTCGTCGCGGCCGCCAGGGCCGCCATGAGCGTCCACGCTTCCCACGGACCGCGCGGCTCCCGATCGGGCCAGCGGTAGAGGAGGTGCTCGCCGACCCACAGGCCGTCGAAGCCGAGGTCGTCGATCGCCCGGGCCATGTCGAGCAGCTCCGGCCAGCGGACCTCGCGCTCGACCTCGGGCAGCTGCACGCCGATTCGGATGGGACGGGTCATCATCGCCATTCTCGCCGAGCCCGACCCCAGCCAGGGTCGTCATCCCGCCGTCATCGCCGAGGTCGACCGTCCGAGCATGCTGAACCCCACGCTCGATCCCGAGCGAGTCCGCCTGCGCGAGGGGCGCGAGGGGGTCGTGGCCTGGCGGCTGTGGGGCCCGTATCTCGCGGATCGGGCGTGGGGCACGGTCCGCGAGGACTACTCGTCCGGCGGCGACGCGTGGGGCTATTTCCCGCACGATCACGCCCGCTCGCGCGCCTATCGCTGGGCCGAGGACGGGCTCCTCGGGATCTGCGACGAATGGGGTCGGCTGTGCTTCGCCGTCGCCCTCTGGAACGAACGCGACCCGATCCTCAAGGAGCGGCTGTTCGGGCTCAGCGGGCCGGAGGGCAATCACGGCGAAGACGTCAAGGAGGTCTACGTCCACCTCGACGCGACGCCGACGGGGTCGTGGCTCCACGCGTTGTACCGCTATCCCCACGCCGGGTTCCCGTACGCGGATCTCGTCTCCGAGAACGCCCGCCGCGGCCGCGACGATCCCGAATACGAGCTGGTCGATACGGGTGTCCTGGACGACCGTCGGTTCACCGACGTCGAGGTCGAGTACGCCAAGGCCGGTCCCGACGACATCGTGATCCGGATCAGCGCGACGAACCGCGGGCCCGGCGCCGCCCCGCTCCACGTCCTCCCGACGCTCTGGTTCCGCAACACGTGGGCATGGGGCGACGACGTTCCGCGGCCGACGATCCGGCCCGAGGCCGGCGGCCTCCGCGCGGATCACGCTCGCCTCGGGACGTACCGCCTGACGACGGATGGCCAGCCGGACGCCCTGTTCACCGAGAACGAGACGAACGCCGAGCGGCTCTTCGGCGTCCCGTCACGAACCGCGGCCGTCAAGGACGCCTTCCATCTCGCGATCGTCGACGGCGACCGGAGCCGTCTCGTCGCCGACCCGTCGGCGGGCGTCACGAAGGCGGCCTTCCACCGACGCTGGGTCCTGGAGCCAGGCGAACGCCGGTCGACCATCCTCCGACTCCGCGCCGACACCGCAACACCGTCTCCGCCCGAGGATCCGGCCGACGTCCTCGTCACGCGCCGCGCCGAGGCGGACGCGTTCTTCGCGACCGTGTCGCCGCCGACCCTGTCGGCCGACGAGGCGATGGTCCAGCGTCGAGCTTTCGCGGGCCTGGTCTGGGGCAAGCAGTTCTACGGCTACGACGTCGGACGGTGGCTCGACGGCGATCCGGCCGGCCCGTCTCCGCCGGTCGAGCGCGAGACCGGCCGCAACGCCGACTGGCGCGAGCTGAATGGCGCCGACGTCATCTCGATGCCCGATCCGTGGGAGTACCCATGGTTCGCCGCCTGGGACCTCGCGTTCCACGCGGTCCCGTTCGCCCTCATCGACCCCGACTTCGCGAAGCACCAGCTCGTGCTGCTGACGCGCGAGTGGTTCATGCACCCAAACGGGCAGCTGCCGGCCTACGAGTGGAACTTCTCCGACGTCAACCCGCCGGTCCATGCCTGGGCGACGTGGCGCGTCTTCCAGATCGATCGGCGGCTCCGCGGGACGCCGGACCGCGCCTTCCTGGAGCGCGTCTTCCACAAGCTGCTCCTGAACTTCACGTGGTGGGTGAACCGCAAGGACCGCGAGGGCCACAACGTCTTCCAGGGCGGTTTCCTCGGGCTGGACAACATCGGCGTGTTCGACCGCAGCGCCGAGCTGCCGGGTGGCGGCCACCTCGCCCAGGCAGACGGGACGGCGTGGATGGGCTTCTACAGCCTGCAGATGATGCGGATCGCCCTGGAGCTCGCCCGCGAGAACCGCGTCTACGAGGACGTCGCAACGAAGTTCTTCGAGCACTTCCTGTACATCGCCGGAGCGCTGAACGACATCGGCGGGTCCGGAATCCCGCTGTGGGACGACGGCGACGGCTTCTTCTACGACGTCCTCCACCTGCCCGACGACTCGAAGATCCAGCTGAAGGTGCGCTCGGTCGTCGGGCTCATCCCGTTGCTGGCGGTCGAGACGCTGGAGCCGGAGCTGCTCGACCAGATGCCGGAGTTCGCGCGGCGGATGCGCTGGTTCCTCCGCAACCGGCCGGCGCTCGCCGCGCTCGTGTCGCGCTGGGAGGAGCCGGGCATGGGCGATCGACGGCTGCTGGCGCTCGTCCGGGGCCACCGGATGAAGCTGCTCCTGCGGCGGATGCTCGACGAGACCGAGTTCTTGTCCGACCACGGGATCCGATCGTTGAGCCGGTTCCACGCCGACCATCCGTACGTCCTCGACTTCGGCGGCTCCGTCCACTCGGTCGACTACGAGCCCACCGAATCGCGGACCGGAACGTTCGGCGGGAACTCGAACTGGCGCGGCCCGGTGTGGTTCCCGCTCAACCACCTCCTGATCGAGGCGCTCCAGAAGTTCCACCACTACTACGGCGACGACTTCCGGGTCGAGGCGCCGACGGGCTCGGGGCGGCTCCTCACCCTCGGCGAGGTCGCCGACGAGCTGGCCACGCGGCTCAGCCGGCTGTTCCTGCCCGGCCCCGACGGCCGCCGCCCGGCCGACGGGGAGCGCCGCGCCAACGGCGGGACGGACTCTGCCGATCACGTCCTGTTCTACGAGTATTTCGACGGCGACACGGGGGCGGGTCTCGGGGCGAGCCACCAGACGGGCTGGACGGCGCTCGTCGCGAAGCAGCTCGACCAGCTGGCCCGACAGCGCGAGCGCGCCGGAGGCGGATCCACCACACCGCTGTCGAGGCCCGACGTGAGAGGAGCGCAGCGCGAACTCTAGCGCCGCGGACCTAGGCTCGGATGGCCGCCCAGACGTTGTCCATCAGCCCGTCGACCCAGGCCTCGGTCGTCCGCTCACGGAGGATCGCGTGGTGGGCGAAGATCGCCCCGGCCATCATCTCGGTCACGATCAGCGGGTCCGCGTCCGGGCGGACCTCGCCGCGTTCGATCCCCCGCCGGAGCAGCTCGATGACGAGCGCCCGGCGTGGCTCCAGCAGCCGCTGGCGGAACGTCGCGAGGAGGTCGGGCTCGCGCGGGTCCTCGACGAGCAGCGAGCCGAGGATCCGGCTCGCGCCGCTGTCGACCATCGCATGGATGATCACGTCGACGACGGACCTGAGCGCCGACCGGGTGTCCGAGTTGGCAGCCGGGCTCGGGAACGGAATCTCGACCTGAAGCGCGGCCATGACGAGGTCGCGCTTCGTCGGGTAGCGCCGGTAGATCGTCGTCTTGGCCACGCCGGCGACGGCGGCAACAGCCTCGACCGACAGGTTCCCGTAGCCGACCTCGACGAGCTGGCGGAACGTCGCCGCCAGGATCGCCTGGTCGGTGTCCGGGTGGCGGGGACGCCCCCGACCGGCCGCGGGGGCCGAGCGGCCGGTCGTGGAGGCGGTCGGCGCCGCAGTCGTGGCGCGGCGCCGGACGGGAGTGCTCGCACTCACCGAGTGAGGTTAACCGCTCCCTCCGTGGATCGTGGCGCGCCGGCGTGCGACGACTCGGCGACGCTCCGGGCCGGCATCGCCCGGGCGACGAAGGCGGCCGTGCCGACGGCGACGACGGCGCCGACCACGGCTGCCACGTGGAGGGCGTCGACGAATGAGCCGCGGGCGACGGCCGCGAGCGCATCACCCGCCGCCCCGCCGACGCGATTGGCGATCGTGATCGCCGCACCGACCGAATCGGTCACCAGCGCCGCCGCCTGTGGCGGCACGCCGGCCGCAGCCGCCGCATCGGTCATGCGGTCGCGATACACGGTGTTCATCACCGACCCGATGATCGCGATGCCGAGCGCCCCGCCGAGCTGTCGGAGCAGGTCGTTCATCGCCGACCCGACGCCGGCCTTCGCCGCGGGCACGGCCGACATGACCGATCCGGTCGACGGAGCCATCACGTTCGCCATGCAGACCGCGAGGGCGAACAGGGTGACGCTGACGACGAGCGGGTCGGTCGTCGGGGTCCACTGGGTGAGCGTGAGCAGGACCAGCGCGACGCCGACGAGGGCCCCGGCGACGACCCGCCGAGTCCCGACGTGCTCGGTCGCCTTGAGGCTGATCCGGGCCCCGAACGGGATGCCGACGGCGAGCGCGACCATCAGGGTCCCCGCCTCGAGCGCGGTCTTGCCGAGCACGAACTGGAGGTACTGGGTCAGCCCGAAGATGACGGCGAACATCGCGAAGAAGGTCAGGGCGATGGCGAGCGCGCCGCCGCTGAAGCGCCGGTCGCGGAACAGGGCGAGATCGAGCATCGGCTCGTCGGTGTGCGTCTCGCGCCAGGCGAAGATCGCTCCGAGGACCGCCGCGATCGCGAACGACACGAGGATCTCGGTGCTGGTCCAGCCCTTCGACGGGGCCTCGATGATCCCGTAGACGAGGGCACCAACGGCCCCGATCGACAGTGTCGCGCCCGGGAGGTCGAGGCTGCTCGCGCTCGGATCGCGGCTCTCGGGGACCAGGAACCAGCCGAAGACGAGGGCGATGACCGCGATCGGGACGTTGACGAGGAAGACCGAGCTCCAGCTGAAGTTCTCGATCAGGAGCCCGCCGATCAGGGGGCCGAGGCCCACGCCGAGGCCGGATACGCCCGCCCAGACCGCGATCGCCCGGCTCCGCTCGGCCGGCGGGAAGACATTGACGATCACCGACAGCGTCGACGGCATGATCAGCGCCCCGCCGATCCCCATCGCAACGCGGGCCGCGATCAGCTGGGTCGCCGTCGTGGCGAACGTTGCCGCGATCGACGAGGCGGCGAAGATCAGCAGGCCGAACTGAAGGGCGCGGGCGCGACCGAAGCGGTCGCCGAGGGCGCCCATCGTCAGCAGCAGGCCGGCGAAGACGAGGACGTAGGCGTCGACCATCCACTGCAGCTCGGCGGCGGTCGCCTGGAAGGTCCGCTGGAGCGTGGGCAGGGCGACGTTCAGGATCGTGTTGTCGAGGCCGATGATCACGAGACTGAGGGACAGAACGGCGAGCGTCCCCCAGCGGCGGGCGTGGATCCGCTCGGCGTCGGAGCGGATCGGATCGTGGGCGGTCATCTGTGGTGCTCCGTGGTTCCGGCCGCCTCCGTCATCGGCGACCTTATTACGATACGCTACGGTATCGTATCTGTAGCCGATGTCAAGACCCTGGTCGACGCCAACGGCGGAACGCGAGACCATGGGAGCGTGACCGAATCCACCGCCGCGCCGACCTCGACGGTCGACCACCCGTACGCCGCCGCCATCGACCGCGAGCGCGAGCGGTTCGATGAGCTGCTGATGCTGATCGGCCGGCTCGACGCCGAGCAGCGCGAGCGCCCCGGCTACTTCGCGGATGACCATTGGAGCGTCAAGGACCTCGTGGCGCATCTCGGAGCCTGGATGGCCGAGGCGGAGATCCAGCTGCTCCGGATCGAGGCGGGGACCTACGTCGAGGAGCGGCTCGACATCGACGCGATGAACGCGGAGTTCCTGGCCGCGCTCCGCGACCAGCCGTGGGCCGTCTGCTGGGCCCAGATGCACTCCGCGCGGGCCCAGATGCTCTCCGTGTGGAACCGGCTGCCGAGCGAGGCGGATGCCGCCGATTGGTGGGTCCGCAAGTCCGGTGCCGACCACCTCGACGAGCACCTCCCGCGGCTCCGGGAGTGGGTCGCGGAGTTCCGGGGCTAGCTCGCGTCACGCGCCGGAGGCGCGGATTTCTCTCTGGAGAGAACAGGAGGAGCGCGTGTGGGGCTCCAGCCGGGCTCACGGAGCCGGGCCGACCGGAGCCGAACGGGGCGCCTGCTCGCGAGAGGCCGGAAGCGTTACTGACCAGCCGCCGCGCGCGGGCTCGAGGCGATTCCTGTTCGCTGGGGAGGAAAAGTCCGCCGCTCGAGTCGGCGACCGAGTTGCGAGTGGTCGGGGTGGTCGGATTCGAACCGACGATCTCGTGCTCCCAAAGCACGTGCGTTAGCCAGCTACGCCACACCCCGCCCCGGCGATCCTACTCTGCCGGACCCTGGGGCAACGCGTCCACGCAACGTCTGATTGCTCTGTTTTGATGCGGCCAGCCAGCCAAATGGCGAAAGCTTCTGTCGTGGGCGGCTCGCGGCGCGGATCGCGGCACGACGCCGCGGCTGGGAGCCCGACAACTCCGGCCCGCATGATCGCGGATTGGCATCGCCGGGAGGTCCTGCCGAAGGTCCGGCGATGCCTGTCAAGGCCATTCGTGCGGCGACAGGGCTCTCCCTGAGACGCGCATCCAGTGTCCGGGCGGGCGAGGTCGCGCCTCATCCCGCCCACTGCCAGCGGCGACGGATCACGCTCCCGTCAACCGGAGTCCTGAAGAGCAAGGTTCTGCAGCATCAGGACCGAGACAGCGCCTCGTGGCGTTCATCCTCTTCATCTTTCTGGCGACGTTCGCGTTCCTCTTTTATCGACTAGGGCGGCTGGGGCGAGCTTCGGGGACGTGTGGAAATCGAACTACTAGATGGCCGCATCTGCGGGCAGGTAAAGAGTTCGGCCCGCCGTCCGGCGGGCCGAACTGATGTGCGACGCCAGTCCTATCTAGGTGGTCGGGACCTTCTAGGTGGTCGGGACCTTGTACACGAATGTGGCCCAGTTCGCGAAATCGGTCCGGGCGGGCGGTAGCAGGTCGCGGATGTACTCCGCGCCCATCCAGACGTTGCCGGAAGCGTCGGCCACGGCGGCCGAGTAGTCTCCCCAGCGACCAACCGGCGGAAGGCCGCCATTCAACTTGGGATAGCCCGAGAACCCGTCGTCCGGGAAGCGCCCGGCTGCCGCGATATGGACGGGACCCGCCCCTGTCGACGGATCGAGCACCGAGTAGGCGGCACTCGGGAAGAAGTCGGGCCCCACGAGCGTGAACGCCATGACTGCCTTGCCCGCGGCGGTCACCCCGATCGAGGGGAAGGTCACCGTCTGTCCGGCGACGGACAGGTAGCCCTGGTTGCTGACGGTGTCGGTTGACGGGTTCACCACGAACCAGCCAATCCCTGTGACGACCGCGCCATTGGGCTGCTTGACGGCGGTGTTGATCGCGGACCAGAGCTTGCCATTGGCGTAGACCACCTGCTGCAGGCGGTCCTCATTGCTGTTGATCAACTCCTCCGGGTTGTGGACGATGTTCCCGAGGTACAAGGGTCCCTTCTTCTGGACAGCGTTCGGCGGCTGCGTGTAGAGCTCGCTGTTCACCACCGTCAAGGCGAGGGTCAGACTCGGGGTCGCGTTCGCCAGCGAGGCGGTGTCCGTCAGCCTCCACAAGCCAAGCTGGCTCGACCGGACGCCCAGCGACGGGCCGGCGGTGAGGTCGAGACTGCTGAGGAAATATTGCGTTCCGCCGTTCGCCGTCGCGTACACGCCGGTTGGCGTGGTCGCCGGCTGGAGATCGAATGCGGGCGCACCGAACTGGGCCTGCGTGAACGGACCTGCGTCGATGTGCACGGCCGATGTCTTCGTGCCGGTCTCGATGCCGCTCTTCGAAAAGGCGTACAGCTGCGCGCCGGTGAAGTCGAAAGCCGCGAGCGTGTATGAACCTACGCTGATGTAGACGCCGTTTGCGTCCGCGCCGATCAGTGGCTGGTCAGCGAAGCACGGGCAACCTGTACGGTTGGGCGTTCCAGCCGACCCGTCATCGGTGGTGGCGATCTCGTACACCGTCCAGGTCGAGGTGGCGTCGGCGCTGTCGGAAACCGCGATGAAGAGATTGGTCGGCGCTTCGAAGGCGCCCGTCGACGCGTTCTGCGTGATCTGCAGCTCGATCTGGAACCAGCGCTGCGTGTCGGGGTCGAAGTAGCAGCGCGGGTCGCTGATGAAGTCGCCGAAGACCGGCGGGGTCGAGCGAATGACCTCGGGCTTGGCATGGAAGAACTGGCTATATGCGGTGGGAGCGGTCAGCGGGGTGCCTGATGTGTCGTACACGCGGAAGGCATTGTTGACTCCCTCGAGGACCTGGCCGTTGCCTACGCACAGCGCCTGATCCGGCGGCTCCAGGCTGAACTGGGTGTTGGTGTAGATCCCGGTCCCGGCGGTCCGCTGATCCTTGTGGTTCAGCCCATCGAACCCCGCGAAGCCGCTGACCTGTCCGGCAACGACCAGTGTCGTGCTGACGGAAGGGGTGCCGGCGGCCGACGTGTGCCGGCGAGTCTTGGAGTTGGGCTCGTGTTCGGGGATCTCGAACTCGCCCGGCTGGATGGTGATCTTCGGTGCCTGCTTGATGGGTCGGGTCGTACCCACCAGGTGGGTGCGCTGCAGCGTGAACTTGGTGGACGAACCAGCAGCCCCCGCGCCGGTCACTGCCAACTGGGTCAGGATCAGAGTCGCAGCGGTTGTCGCGGCCACCAATCGGCGCGCTGTTAGATGGAACAACTCACTTTCCTCCTCGCGTCGCGCTTCGCAAGCGGCGGCTCGCAGGCCTCCTAGGCGACGTCGGACGCCTCCTGACTGTCCGGCGGATTCACTCGCCACCCCTATGGGACGGGTGCAGTCCCAAGCACTGCGAGTGGGCCTTGGTCCTCTGCGGCCTAGAGTAGCAGCGACGCTCCGAGGCGTCCCAGGCCGCAAGTCGTCATTCGTGGGACAGTGGTGCCCGGATGCACCAAACGCGTGGCACGGGCGCCTGGGATGCGATCCCGCCACCACCACCAGGCCGAGGTCGAGCACGACTCAATTAGCTGGGCCAGAAGGCGCAGTACTATCGGCCCGGTGGATCACGGACGCTCAATGGCGTGATTTCCCCAGCGCCCGTTCATCGGTGGAGGTTGCCATGGGCATCATTGCGTGGATCGTTCTGGGAGCGATCGCAGGCTGGATCACGAACATGATCATGGGCGGCACGGAGGGCGTGATCGCGACGATCATCCTAGGCATCGTGGGAGCGGTCGTCGGCGGCTGGCTGGCCGGCACGGTGCTCAAGGTCGCCGACGTGACCGGCATCAACATCGAGAGCATCGTCGTCTCAGTGATCGGTGCGATCATTGTCGTGGCGGTCTATCGGCTGGTGGTCGGTCGACGAACCGCTGTCTGACGCCTCCACGTCGTAGCGCGACGCCGCCCGGACGTTAGTCGAGGGCGAGCGCGCCCGCCCTCGACCTCTAGACCGCCGGAACGGCGACCCTGCGACCGTCGGGAGGGATGCCTATACCCTCTGCCCGAGGTCGAGGGTCGTGGAACCGCAGGACGCCGTCGCCGTCCCGCCGGTCCGACAGAATCGCGAATCGCACAATAACCCGGGTGTCTTCGCTCGCCCGGTTCGTGCGCCCCGCCGAGACGCCTACACCGCTTGGAGCCTCAAGGCTCCCAAAGCACGTGAGTTAGCCGGCTACGCCACACCCCGCGGCGCGGATCGTACCCTGCATCCAGCAGGGCCGGCCACGGTACGAGCGGGGTGATCTCAACCGACGGCCTGTGCGCATCATCCGGCATCGACGTCGGAACGCTGGACGAGGGACGCACATGACCACGCGACTTGGCGGGCGAGCCGGCTGGGACCAGGCCCTGACCGTGCCCTTCCGCTTGACCCTGATCGGCCAGGCGGCGGCCGGGCTCGTCTTCGGGGTCGCCCCGATCGTCGCCGTCGCGACCTATGCCAACGCGATCGGGTTCACAGGGACGGACCCGCTCGTGTACCGGCTCGGTGGCGCCGCCACCGCGGGCTATGTCACGGTGCCACTGCTCGCCCTGGCCTGGCGGAGCGGCTGGCGGCAGATCCGGATCGCCGCCCTGGCGACGGCGACCTACACGGTGGGCGCGTTCGTGGCGAGCGTCTGGGAGTACACGACCGGCGCGAAGCAACCAATCGTCACGTTCGTCATCGTCGCCGGCGCGCTGTTCAGCGTCGTCGCCGCGTACTGGCTCCTGCGGGACGACGCGCCCGAGGAGGATCCCGGTCGGAACCTATCGAGCCCGGCGCGGGCGATCCTCGTCCTGGCCACGATCTCGGCCGCGACGTTCGGCCTCCTCCCGCTGCTCGCTCCGAGCGTCTTCGCCAGCCTGTTCGGCCAGGTCGGCACCGACACCTGGGTCTTCCGCCTCGCCGGGGCCGGCTGTCTCGGCTATGCGACGGCCGGGATCGCCAGCCTGATGGCGCCGGGGTATCGAGTCGTCCGCCTGCAGAACTTCGCGGCGATCACCTTCAACGCGCTGGGCGCCACCAGCGCCTGGCTCGCGATCATCACCGGTGGCGGTGGACTACTCGCGCCGGTCGTGGCCGCGGCGGCGACGTTCTTCAGCGTCGCGCTGATCTGGGTCGACCGGACGCACGCCGAGTAGGAAAGGGCTGTCGCGCCTGGACGCCGATGGCGACGTGGTGACGCCGGGCGATCGATCAGCCTGCCAGTGACCGCCCGGCGTCACGACCTCAGACGGACGAGGACTGCATGGTGATGCGCCACGAACTCCAGTAGCGCGAGTAGCTGCGGGTAGCTACACTGGCCGGCAATGTCCGACCCCGCGGCAGGGGACCCGCCATTGCCGTCGTCCCGCGCCCGCCGACCCACCGACCGCTCCCAGGCTCGACCCGTCCGGCCCGCCAGCCGAACGAGCGACATCCGCCGGCTGATCGCCGCGACGGCGTCGTCCATCGTTCCCGGCTCCGGCCAGGCGCTCAACCTCCGGCTGCGGCCCGCGCTGTTCTTCGGACTGCCGACGGCGCTGATCGTCCTCGTCGCGTGGCTGATCGCCCACTCGGATCGGTCGGCGGCGGTTCTCGCCAGGCTGATCTCCCCGGAGATCCTGGGCGCGCTGCTGCTCCTCAACGTCGCCGTCCTGCTGTGGCGCGTGCTCGCGTTGTTCCAGGCGTTCTCCGACCGGCGCTACCCGGGGCAGCCCGGCCGGCTCGGCGGCGTCGGGCTCGTCGCGCTCCTCGCGTTCACCGTCGTGCCCCACGCCGCCGCGTGGAACGCGGGGAGTGCGGCGCAGGAGATGTTCGCCGAGATCTTCGCGGGCTCGACCGTCCGTTCGGTTTCGGGCCCGCTCCCGGAGGACCGGCAGCGCCTCAACGTGCTGCTCATCGGGGTCGACTCGGGGCCGGGCCGGACGGAGGCGCTGACGGATTCGCTGATCGTCGTCTCGCTCGACCCGGTCGGGCGGACGGTGTCGATGGTGTCGATCCCGCGCGACCTCGCCGGCGTCCCGCTGGGGAACGGCGACACGTACGGGCCGAAGATCAACTCGCTGATGACCTTCGCGGATCTCCATCCCGCGGACTTCCCGGCTGGCGGCATCCGCACGCTCGAGAACGCGGTCGGCGCCCTCCTCGGGATCCCGATCCACGCCTACGCGACCGTCGACCTGACCGGGTTCGTGGCCATGGTGGACGCCGTCGGCGGCGTCGACATCGACGTCGAACGGCCGCTCGCCGACGCGAAGTACGGCGGCTTCGGGGTCGGCCCCGGTTGGTCGGTCGAGCCGGGCCGGCATCATTTCGACGGCGCCAACGCGCTCGCCTATGCCCGCATCCGGAAGTCTCCGGGCGAGTCCGACTTCACGCGGGCGGCCCGCCAGCAGCAGATCCTCGTCGCCCTGCGCGACCGGGCAGTCTCGGTCGGGGTGCTGGTCGATCTCCCGATCCTGATCCGGGCTGTGGGATCGACCGTCCGGACGGACCTGCCGGCCGATCGCCTGGCGCAGCTGGCCGGCCTCGCGGATCAGATCGGGGCGTCCTCCACGGTGAAGGTCGTCCTCACGTCCTCGATGATCAGGTCCGGGGGTTCGACGAAGTATGGCTCGGTCTGGCTGGCGGTCCCGTCGCGGATCGCCGCCATGACGAAAGTCGTGTTCGGCCCGCCGGGTGCCGATCCGACCTGGCCGGTGCCGGTCGTCCCCGTGCCCAATCCGGATGCGCGCGAGGCGCCGACCAGGGCGGGGAGGCTCTAGGCGTCCGGCGGTGGGAACCGCCCCTCGGGCGGAGACCACGCGGCGAACCGGTCGAGCAGCCGGTCGAGGTCGTCGTCGCGGAGGAGCAGGCGGCGGTGCCGCTCGGCAATGAACCCTTCGGCGACGGCGTAGTCGAGGAACGCCTCCAGGGCGGCGAAGTAGCCGCCGATGTCGAGGAGGGCGATCGGCTTGGCGTGGAGGTCGAGCTGCGCCCACGACACCACCTCGGCCAGCTCCTCGAGCGTGCCGAGGCCGCCGGGCAGGGCGATGAAGGCGTCGGCCAGCTCGGCCATCTGCGCCTTCCGCTCGTGGAGGCTGTCGACGATCCGCAGCTCGCTGACGTTCGGGTGGGCGAGCTCGCGGTCGACGAGGCCGCGCGGGATCACGCCGACGACGCGGCCGCCGGCCGCCAGCGCGCCGTCGGCGACGGCGCCCATCAGCCCGAGCCGGCCGCCTCCGTAGACGAGCTGGATCCCGCGCTCGGCGAGGCGCCGGCCGACCCCGGCAGCGGCCGCTGCATAGCGCGGATCGCGGCCGCGGCTGGCCCCGCAGAACACGCACACGGAGCGAATGACCGGCATGCTGCCCCCGGCTCCGATCAGAACCCGAGCTCGCGGAGGATCGGCGCCATCCGGCGCGCCGCGCGTCCGCGGTGGGAGACCGCGTTCTTGTCCGCGGCGGACCACAGGCCGAACGTTCGGCCGCCGGGCGGCTCCCCTGCTGGCTCGAAGATCGGGTCGTAGCCGAACCCGTTCGTGCCGCGGGGCGCCTTCGCGATCCGGCCGTGGGTCGTTCCGCGGACGACCCGCATCGGGACGGCGGCGCGGGAGCGGCGGCCGGCGCCGGCGTCGCCCGCGGGCGGCAGCGCCAGCGCCAGGACGCAGACGTAGCGTGCGCCGCGCTCTGCCGACGGCAGGCCGTCGAGCTCGGCGAGGAGCTTCGCGTTGTTGTCGGCGTCGGTCGCGGCCGGGCCGGCGTAGCGACGGGTCCTCACGCCGGGCCCTCCACCCAGCGCCTCGACCTCCAGTCCGGAATCGTCGGCGAGCGTCGCGAGACCGGTCTGGCGAGCGCCGAACCGGGCCTTGATCCGGGCGTTCGTCTCGAATGTCTTGCCGCTCTCATCCGGGTCCTCCTCGATCCCCAGGTCGTCGAGGCCGACGAGCTCACCTCGCTCCAGGTCGAGCAGCTCTCGGAGCTCGGCCAGCTTGTGGACGGAATGCGTGGCGACCAGCAGCCGCGGCCGGGTCGTGGCGCTCACCGGCGGCGACTCGCGGCCAGGCAGCGTGTCGGGCGTCGGGAGACTGAACGAACGAAGGAGCGACAACTCCTGCCGGGTTCCGGGCGTTGGTCGCCCGGAACAGGGGTGAAGCCGCGAAGCGCACGGCTTCCTCCGTCGCATCGGGCGCGGGGCGCCCGATGAAGCGGGCCGAGTCGGGACGCCGAAGCCCGCCTGATCACCGCCGGACGGTGGCCAGGATCTCGGTCTGCGCCGCGAACAGCTGCTCCAACCCTGCCGAGGCCAGGTCCATCAGGCCGTCCATCGCCGCGCGGTCGAACGGTCGCCCCTCGGCCGTCCCCTGGACCTCGACGAACGTTCCGGCGTCGGTCCCGACGACGTTGAAGTCGACGTCGGCGCGCGAGTCCTCGCTGTAGTCGAGGTCCAGCAGCGGCTCTCCGTCGACGAGCCCGACGCTGACCGCCGCGACCCGCCCGACGAGGTGGCGGTCCATCCCGTACGTGATCATCGCCGCGGCCAGGGCGACGTAACCGCCGGTGATCGACGCGGTGCGCGTCCCGCCGTCGGCCTGGAGGACGTCGCAGTCGACCGTGATCGTCCGCTCGCCGAGCCGCGTCAGGTCGACCGCGTCGCGCAGCGACCGGCCGATCAGCCGCTGGATCTCGTGGGTCCGACCGCCGAGCCGGCCCTTGACCGACTCGCGATCCGTCCGCTCAGCCGTGGCCCGCGGCAGCATCGAGTACTCCGCCGTGACCCAGCCGGTGCCCTTGCCGCGGAGGTGCGGCGGCACACGGTCGGCGATCGTCGCGGCGCACAGCACCTGGGTGTCGCCGAAGCGGACGATGCACGATCCCTCGGCCCATTTCTGCACGCCGAGCTGGAAGCTGACCGGCCGCAGCTGGGTCGCGACCCGTCCGTCGGCGCGGACCGCCGGGCGATTGCCGATCGTCATCGGGCGACCTCCTGCTGGCCGGCTCCCGGGACGGCCTTCTCCTGTGCCTTGGCAGCGTCCCACAGCGCGTCGAGCTCGTCGAACGACAGGTCCTTGAGCGCGACGCCTCGATCGGCCGCCTGCCGCTCGACGCTCGCGAAGCGGCGGCGGAACTTGTCGTTGGCCGACCGGAGGGCGGCCTCGGCCTCGATCCCCTGCCACCGAGCGACGTTGACGAGGACGAACAGGAGGTCACCGTACTCCTCGGCCTGCTCGGCCGGCGTCGCCGCGGCCCGGAGCTCGGCGAGCTCCTCGTGGACCTTCTCGAGGACGCCCTCGACCGACGGCCACTCGTAGCCGATGTTCGCGGCGCGTTCCTGCATCTCCTGGCTCGCCGCGAGGGCCGGCAGGATCCGACTGACACCGTCGAGGGCGCCCTTCGGCCGATCGGTCGTCCCGCCCTCCTCGCCGGCGCCGCGCCGCTCGTCGGCCTTGATCCGCTCCCACTGGCGGTTGACGTCACTGGCGGTCCGGACCTCGGCGTCGCCGAAGACGTGGGGGTGGCGGCGGACGATCTTCGAGGCGATCGCGGCGTTGACGTCGGTCAGGTCGAACACGCCGGCCTCGGCCGCGAGCTGGGCGTGGAGGACCACCTGGAGCAGGAGGTCGCCGAGCTCCTCGGCGAGGGCCGGCGTGGCCCCGGCCCCGAGCGCGTCGTAGACCTCGTACGCCTCCTCGAGGAGGTGATTGCGGAGCGTCTCGTGGGTCTGCTCGCGGTCCCACGGGCAGCCGTCCGGCAGCCGCAGGCGGTGCGAGATCCAGGGCATCGCCCACGGGCTCGCGACCGCGTCCTCCCGGGCGACCGGTCCGAGATAGAGCGGCGCGCCGAGCATCTCGGCGGTCAGGGCGCCGACGGTCGACGCCTCGGCGACCCCGAACCGCCCGACGGGATGGTCTGCCGGATACAACCGGCGGAGGACGGTGATCGGGTCGGCGCCGGCGGGGCCGTGCCGGCCAGGCAGGACCGGGGCAAGGTCGGCCGGCGCCGAGGTCGCGGCGACGACCGCCGCCTCGTCCAGGCGCAGCACGGCCGCGGGCACGATCAGGGCCGGCCGCGCCGGCTCGAGCGGCGACCGGGCGAGCGTCTCTGCCGCCAGGACCTGAAGGCCGTCGACCAGATCGAGGTCCCAGCGGAGCCGCGCCTCGGCGACGAGCGCATCGAGCACGGCCGTCGCGGCCCTACGGCGTCGGGCTCGACGCCGGCAGCAGATCGCGGGTGATCTTCACCGCGTCCTTCTTCGGCGTGTACCAGTGGTTGAACGCGCTGTCCTTGATCGTCGCGAGCTGGTCCTTGTCGGGGACAGCCGTCTTCTCCTGGAGGACCTTGAACAGGTAGAGGCCGTCGCCCGGCACGTCGACGACGTCGCTCAGGCCGTTCGCCGGCGCGGCGAAGATCGCCTGGGTGAGGCGGTCGTCGAGCTGGCCGTTGGCGACCCAGCCGATGTCGCCGCCGCTGCCCGAGTGGGGTCCTTCCGAGAAGTCCCGGATGAGATCGCTGAACGGCGTCCCTCCAACCGCCTGCGCCCTGAGCTTCGCCATCTCGTCGCTGTCCGGCGGCCGGTACATGACCTGCACGACGTGCCAGCCGAAGGCGCTCTTGAACGGCGGCAGGATCTGGCCGGGCTGGAGGCCTTCGGCGAGGATCGCCGCGGCAAAGTCCGAGTCGAGGCCGTTCGTCTCGCTGTTCTCGTCGAGGTACGGCAGCTTGCCACCCGTCCCGTCGTCCCCCCTGGCCGGCGTCTCGTCGCTCTCCTTCCGGGCGATCGCGTCGAACTGGGTCGGGTTCTTCTGGAGGGTCTCGTAGGCCTTCTGCGCCTTCTGCTGGGCCTCGGCCCAGCTGGGGTCGGTCTCGGGGACCTTCGACGCGTTGCTCGGATCGCCCTTCGGCGAGTACAGGATGTGGCGGACCTTGATCGCCTTCTCGCCGAGCGTCGCCGGCGCCTGGGCGATATACAGCTCCGCGACGCGGCGCTGCAGTCCCGAGGCACTGTCAGCGGTGACGAGCTTGTCCTCGAGCGCCTGGCGGATCGCCTCCGACGTCATCGCGGCGCGGTACGACGCCTGGCTGATCTTGGCGTCTGCCAGCTTCTGGTCCCAGGCGCCATCGACCTCGGCGGGGGCGATCTCTGTCACCCGACCGATCCGATAGGTTCCGTCTTCGCCGAGGATGACGTCGGTGACGCCGTTGACATCGAGCTTGAACAGCGCCGCCTCCCAGGCGGGATCCTCCGACGCGGTGTCGTCGATCCAGCCCAGGTCGCCGCCGTTCGCCTTCGTCGAATCGGTCGACACCGACTTCGCGACGTCCTCGAACGGCTTCCCGGCCTTGATCGAGGCGAGGGCGTCGTCGGCGGCCTTCTTCGCGTCGGCCTTGGCGGCCGCCGTCGGCTCGGTCTGGCCCGTCGCGACCGTCGGTTCGACGGCGATCAGCCAGATGTGTCGCTCTTCCTTGCGCGTCTTCTCGTCGAGGATCCGCTGATCGACCTGGGCGTCCGTGACGGTCACTCCCTCGCCGGCCGCGAGCTTCGACTGGATCTGGGTGTCGATCAGCTTCTCCAGCACGGCCGCGATGAACGTGTTCGTGTCGAGCTGGCTCGTGATCGACGTGCTCCGCGACTGGGCCTGTTGCTGGGTCATCCGACCCGCGGCCACCTCCGAATTGATCCGGTTCACCTGCTGCTGCAGCCGGAACGCCTCCACCTGCGCGCGGTCGTTGAACTGGTCCTTGGTGATCGTCTGGCCGTCGACCGTGGCGGCCGCTGCCAGGTGCTGGCCATACCACGTCGTGGCGCCGACGACGACGAGAATGAGCACGGCGATCACGACCGCGAGCCCGAACCCGACGTTCATGTAGAGGTTGCGCCGATTTCGGTCGAGATCGGTCCGGCCGCGATCGACTGGCCTGACTCGGAAGGTCATGGGGTGATGAGGTCCTGATGATGCAAGGGAGATGGGCGGCTGACGCCGCCGGACGGGCCGGTATCGTACCGCACCCAGCCGCCGCCTCCGGACCGCTGGTCAGCGGCAGCGCGAGTCAGCGGCGGGCCAGCCGATCGACGAGGGCGACATACCCGCCCGATTCTCGCTCCCAGCTGCGCTCCGCGACGATGACGGCAGTCGCGCTGATGGCGGCGTCGCGTCGGACCGGGTCGTCGACGATTGCTTCGATCGCAGCGGCGAGCGATCCCGCGTCGCCGGGCTCGTACGTCCGGATCGTGCCGGGCGGAAACGACGCCTCGACCATCGGCAACCGGCTGGCCACGACCGGCTTGCCCAACGCCGCGTACTCGAAGATCTTGGTCGAGAGGCTGACGTCGGTGAACGGATCGCGGCGGGTCGGCGCGAGGCCGATGTCCGCGGCGGCGATCGCCCCGGGGACGTCGTCGATCGGGATCCGGCCGTGGAAGGCGACCCGGTCGCCGAGCCCGAGGCGGACGGCCTGCTCGCGCCAGGCCGGCTCGGCGTCGCCCCGGCCGTAGACGTCGAGGCTGACGTCCAGGGCCGGACGGGCGGAGCGCAGCCGGGCGATCGCGCCGAGGACGGCGTCGACCTCGTAGATCGGTGTCAGCGCCCCGGCGTACACGAGCCGGACCGTGCCGTCGGCCTCGAACGGGCGGCGCGGGTAGGCGCGAGGATCGAACCGCACGATCGAGGGCGTGTTGCCGACGACGTGGACCTTGTCGCTCGCGACGCCCAGCCCGACGAGCCGGTCCGCCATCGCGGCATTGACGGTCACGACGGCGGAGGCGATCGCAATCGATGCCCGCTCCTGGACGAGGAGGGCCTTGTGGGCGAGCGGGTTCGATGCGCGCGGGAACCGGCTCCGGAAGAACTCCGGCATCGCCTCGTGCAGGTCGAGCAGGAGCGGGACACCGGCGAGCCGCAGCGGGAGCGCCGCGAACGCGAGGAAATCCGGCAGGCTGTGGACCTGGACGAGCCCGTACCGCCGGCGGCGGTGGGCGCGGGCGAGCTGCCAGCCGGACCGGATTCCGAACGAGACGTACTCGCGGAGATAGGTCCGGATCCCGGCGCCCTGGTGGCGCTGCACGTCCAGCCGCCGGACGCGAACCCCGTCGACGACCCCGTCGGGCGGATCGTCGCGGCGTCGGAGGGCGAACACGTCGACCTCGCGACCGGTCGCGATGAGCGCCTCCGCCTCGCGCCGAACGCGCGGATCCTCGTCGTAGTACGCGTGAACGATCATCGCGACCGGTGCCCGGTCGCGGCCGCTGCTCGGGGCGTTCAGACGCCGCTCCAGCCCGCGCCGAGCCGGAGCACCTGGCGCGATCGCGTGGCGCGGCCGGCGGAGCTGTTGACGGTGTCGACGACGAGGTCGGCGTCGCGGTAGACCCGGTCGATGTCCACCGCCGCGTGGGCCGTGACGACGACGACGACATCGGAGCTCGCGAGGAGCTCCTCGAGGGCGACGGATTCGAGGCTTGCGCCGTCCTTCGCCCGGAACGCCGGCACGTGGGGATCGTGATAGCGGACGTCGGCGCCGCGCGCGCGCAGGAGGGCGATGACGTCGGCCGCCGGCGAGTTGCGGGCGTCGCGGACGTTCGGCTTGAAGGCGACGCCGAGGACCCCGACGGCGGCACCCCGCACGGCGGCGCCGCGCTCGTTGAGGGCCTCCGCGACCAGGTCGACGACATGCCTCGGCATCGCGAAGTTGATGTCGCCGGCGAGCTCGACGAACCGATCGACGAAGCCGAACTCGCGCGCCCGCCAGGCCAGGTAGTAGGGGTCGACCGGGATGCAATGACCGCCGACGCCGGGGCCCGGGGTGAACCGCATGAAGCCGAACGGCTTGGTCGCGGCCGCGTCGACCACCTCCCACACGTCGATGCCCATCCGCTCGCAGAGCAGCGCGAGCTGGTTGACGAGGGCGATGTTCACGTTCCGGAAGACGTTCTCGAGGAGCTTGGCGAGCTCGGCGGCGTCCGGTGACGACATGGGCCGGACCTGGTCGTTGATCCGGCCCAGAAGCGCGGCGGCCCGCTCGGTCGCGGTCGCCGTCGTCGCCCCGACGAGGCGCGGCACGTCCTTGGAGGCGGATGCCGGGTCGCCGGGGTTGACCCGCTCCGGGGCGTAGGCGAGGTCGAAGTCGCGGCCCGCCGCGAGCCCGGACCGCTCCAGCTCCTCGCGGAACGGCCCCGTGGTTGTCCCGGGGTAAGTCGTCGACTGGAGAACCACGAGCTGCCCCTGCCGAAGATGGGCCCGGATGAGCGTCGCGGCATTGAGGAGCGGGCCGAGGTCGGGGTCCTTCGAGGTCGTGATCGGCGTCGGCACGCAGACGAAGATCACGTTGGCCGTCGCGAGGTGGGCGTCATCGGGGCCGACGACCGTGAGGCCCTGTTCGAGGGCCGCGCCGAGCCGCTCGTCGCTGACGTCGTCGATCGGCGATCGCCCCGCCGCGAGCTCGGCGACCCGGGGGTGGTGGGCGTCGATCCCCTCGACGGTCAGGCCGGCCTCGACGAACGCGATCGCGAGCGGCAACCCGACGTAGCCGAGCCCGACGATCGCGACGGACTGGTCGGTGGTCATGGCGCCGATGGTATCCGCTCGGCCTCGCCTCCCTTCGGGGTCACCCGACCGCCGGTCGGGCCCGCGAGGCGCGGGATGGTACCCTGCCGTCCCGAATGGATATCACCCAGGAAGCCCCTGCCGCGTTCCGGACGAGCGCGACCCGGCCGGGGCCCGTCGGCCTCCTGGTGGAAGCGGTCAGCGACCTCCGCTCCCGATGGCGGCTCATCCGCTACCTGGCCCGGGCCGACCTCAAGCGGAAGGGCGCCGACACGTTCTTCGGCAACCTCTGGTGGGTCATCGATCCGCTCCTGCAGATGGCCGTGTACGTCATCCTCGTCACGGTCGTCTTCGAGCGGACCACGCCGGCCTATCCCCTCTTCATCTTCGCCGCGATCCTGCCCTGGAAATGGTTCACGACGGTCGTGACGGACTCGATCTCGTCGGTCACCGGCCAGGAGCGGCTGATCAAGCAGATCCAGTTCCCGAAGATCGTCCTGCCCGCGGCCAGCATGATCGCGGGCATCGCCCAGTTCCTGTTCGGGATGATCCCCCTGGCGGCGATGCTCGTGATCTTCTACACCGACAGGATCAGTCCGGCGCTCGTCTTCATCCCGGTCGTCGCGGTGGTCCAGCTCGTCTTCTCGACCGGCCTGGGCCTGGCCCTTGCCGCGCTCAACGTCTTCTTCCGGGACGTCGGCAACCTGGCGCGACACGTCCTCCGGCTGTGGTTCTACCTGTCGCCCGCGCTCTACGGGGCCGACACGATCGCGTCGCTGGGTGAGAAGCACCCCACGATCGTCAGCCTGATGAAGCTGAACCCCTTCTACGCGATCCTCGAATCGTACCGCGACGCGATCTACTACGGCCGCGCCCCGAACTTCGCGCTCCTCGGCGCGGTCCTCGCCGGATCGGTCATCCTGCTCGTGGTCGGGACGATCTTCTTCAAGCGCCTCGAGCCGTCGTTCGCGAAGGTCCTCTGATGCTGTCCGACGCGATGCGGGACACGGCGGAGCCGCGCTCGACGCCCAGCGAGCCCCCGTCCGAGCACGCCATCGACGTCCAGCGACTGGGCGTCCGCTACAACCTCCGCCTGACGAAGCGCAACACGCTCCGGCAGACGCTGAGCACGATGCTCCACGGCGGCGAGGGAGACCGGACGTTCTGGGCCCTGCGTGACGTCACGTTCCGCCTCGTCCACGGCGAATCACTGGCCGTGATCGGGCCGAACGGCGCGGGCAAGAGCACCCTGCTCCAGACGCTCGCCGGGATCATCACCCCGTCGGAGGGATCGGTCGACGTCCGCGGCCACATCTCCAGCCTCCTCCAGCTCGGCGCCGGCTTCGACCAGGACCTCAACGGCCGCGACAACATCATGCTGGCCGGCGCGTTCATGGGGATCCCCCACGACGAGATGGTCCGCCGCCAGGATTCTGTCGTCGACTTCGCCGACATCGGTCAGTTCATCGACGCGCCGATCAAGACCTACTCGTCCGGGATGCGGGCCCGTCTCGGGTTCGCGATCGCGACGTCCGTCGACCCCGACATCCTCCTCCTCGACGAGGTCCTCGCCACCGGCGACCAGGTCTTCCGCGAGAAGAGCAGGGCCCGGGTGCTGGAGCTGGCGAGAAGCGCGAAGGCGATCGTCCTCGTGACCCATGACATGCACTGGGTCACCGAGTTCTGCAACCGGGCGATGCTGATCGAGAAGGGCCACGTCATCGCCGAGGGCGAGCCCGAGGAGATCGTCCAGGTCCACCAGGAGCACTCCCTCGCCGAGCGGACGCGCAAGCAGGCGGAGTTCATCGCGAAGCTCGGCGATTCGCCGGGGTTCTCGCCGTGGGCCGTGTCGACCCAGGAGGCGATCCGGGCCGCCCGGGAAGCCGGGATGAAGGTCGAGACGGCGGACGATGTCCAGGCCGCGATCGAGCGGCAGCAGGCCGAGGCGAGGCAGTGACCGCATCGCAGGAGCGCATCCGCGCCACCGCGGGTCGGGCCCGCCGCCTGGCCGGTCGCGGTCGCCGCTTCGCCGGGCGCGTCCGGCGCGGGCTCGTGCGCCGGGCTCGCAAGCAGGCCGCCCGGGTCCATCTGCCGGCCTTCCTCGAGGGCTCGACCGGCGGCATCGGCAATGCCCTCCTCCGGAAGAAGCGCCGCGAGCTCGCCGCCAAGCGGACGTTCGGGGCGCACGACCTGGCGCGCCTGGAGCAGCTGCTGCGGAGCGCCGACGAGATCGTCCCGATCGCCGAGGCCTACGCCCGTCGCGACGACTGGCCGGAACGGTTCGCGACCGTCCGCCACGACATGGATCGCGACCTCGAGAACGCGGTCCGGTTCGCCGAGTGGGAGGCCGAGCACGGCATCCGGTCGACCTACTACGTCCTCCACCGCGACTGGTACTGGGGCGGCCCGCGCGCCTCCAAACCCTCCGCGCTCGTCGTCCAGGCACTCCGGCGGATCGCGGCGCTCGGCCACGAGATCGGGCTCCACAACAACGCCGTGGCGCTCGCCCTCGAGACCGGTCTCGACCCATTCGACATCCTCGAGAACGATCTCGCCGCGCTCCGGCGCCACGGGTTCACGATCACCGGATCGGTCGCCCACGGCGAGCCGATCTGCCACCAGGTCGGCTTCATCAACAACGAGATCTTCGCGGAGTGCATCCGGCCGGAGACGCACCGCCCCGACCGGACTCTCACCTGGACCGACCCGGCGGGCGCCAGCCGCAGCCTTCAGCTCCGCCAGCGGCCGATGGCCGACTTCGGCCTCGAGTACGAGGCGAACTTCATCGGCCACACCCGCTACCTGTCGGACACCGGTGGCCGCTGGATCCGACCCTTCGCGGAGATCGACGACGTCTTCGATCGTGAGGGCGGCTTCCTGCAGCTTCTCATCCACCCCGTCTGGTGGGCGTTCTCGGGTGAGACCGTCACGCCGCGACCGACGATCGTCCCGGCCGCAGCGCCCAGCGCGGCGACGGTCGGAGACCCGTCGGCGCCGCCGTTCCGGATCGTCGTCCGCGGCGACTGCTGCTCGCGCCGGGCGATCGACATGAACCGCGACCTGTTCGGCGGCAACCCGCAGATGGTCCGCGACGAGAAGGCCCGGACGGACTTCTTCCTCGACCACCTGTCGGTCGGGTCGCCCACCCGGGACGACGTGGTCCGCCTGATGGACGTCGACCGGATGGGGACGAGCCTCCGCCATTACGCCCTCGGCCAGGTCGAGCGAACGACGCTCGAGGCCGACAGCGCCCAGCTGCTCGTGTTCGACAACTACGCCGACATGAACTTCGCGGCCTGGCAGCATCGGGACCACGGCTGGAAGCTGTGGGTCCACCCGGCGTTCATCCGCGATCGCGAGGCGTTCGAACGCGAGTTCGTCGACATCAGGCAGCTGACGTTCGATGAATCGCTGGCCGACCACGTCCGGCTCATCGAGGAGTACCGCCGCCGCTACGGCGACGTGGCGGTCCTCTACCTCCACCAGCCGGTCGCCTACTACCGCAAGCTCGAGCCGCGCATCGACTTCCGGGCGATCGGCCCCGAGCTCGAGAAGGCCCTCCCGAACGTCTACGCCGGCGACCTGCACGATGCGGACCTCGAGCCCGATGACATGGGCAGCTGCGGCCCCGGCCAGACGCTCCACTTCACCGGACCGACCTACCGCAAGATGATCAGCGTCGCGCTGGAGAAAGGACTCGGCGAATGGCTGACGCCGTCGAAGAGCGCGATCCTGAGCTGACGATCAGCTTCCTGCGCGCGGACACGCCCGATCCGGCGTGCACGGACCTCGCCGACCAGTTCTACGACAAGTTCACGGCGCCCCATCCCCGCCACCCCGAGTACGGCGCCTACCAGAACGGCTGCTCGATCCTCGTCCTGCCGGCGACGTTCGAGGAGTATTGGGACGGCGCCGCCGGCTACGGCACGCGGCGCAAGGTCCGCAAGGCCCTCAAGGAGGGCTACACCTTCGAGTTCATCGACCGCGACCGGTACCTCGACGACATCCACGCGATCAACACGTCGCTGCCGGAGCGGCAGGGCCGGGAGATGACCGAGGGCTACCGGCACAAGCCCGGTCCGTACGGCCCGCTGCCCGCCTACACGTGCCCGCGCCACCAGGTCCGGACCTACGGAGTCCTCAAGGACGGCCATCTCGTCGCCTACACGTGGCTGTACCAGATGGGCGAGATGTGCCTGTTCTCGACGATCCTCGGCCACGGCGACCATCTCAACGCCGGGGTGATGTACCTCCTGATCGCCGAGACCTTGAAGGACATCATCCCGGTCGCCGGGACGAAGTACGCGATGTACAACATGCACCAGTCCGGCACCGAAGGCCTGCGGTTCTTCAAGGAGCAGATGGGCTTTCGGTCGTTCTGGGTCGACTGGCAGCTGGCCGACGAGCCGCCGGTCACGAGGATCCCGCCGGACGTCGCCCCGGCGGCCCGGAAGCCGGCCCACAAGCCGGCCCCGCTGACGGTCGGGCGGATCGTCCGTGGCGTGGGTCGCCGGGCACGGCGGATCCTCGAGCGGAGCCGGCAGGGCTGAGCGGGCCGCCCGGGTCCGACGGCGACCGCTCGACCGCCGAGCGGGCGGCGTCCCGTGCCGCCCGGCGGGCGGCGGTCCGCGGCCTGCTCCGGAGCGGCCGCGACCTCATCACCGGGCGCCGCCCCCTCGAGGAGAGCCTTCGCGATCGAGCCGATGCGGCCGAGGCGCGCTGGCGGGCGACCGCGGCGCGGGAGCGGCTCGATCGGGGCGACCCGGCCGGGGCGATCGCCGAAGTCGAGGCGATCGAGCGCCTCCGGGCTGACGCCGGGCAGGCGGCGCGACTGCACGTGGCCGCCGAGCGCACCGGCCCGATCCGCGGCCGGGGCGACCGCCGCCTCCGGCCGAGCGACGTCGTCGCCGCCGCAGCGACGGCCAGAGCCGGACGCGTCGATCCGCCGATCGTCCTCGCCTATCACCAGGTGAGCCCCGACAACCCGTTCCAGACCCTGATCTACCGCCGGGCGGGCGCCCACGGGATCGCCGCCCTCGGCATCGACGACCTGAACGAGCTCGACGCACTCGAGGCGACGCTTCGATCCGACGCCCGAACCGCGACGCCCGCCGTCCCCGCCCTCCACCTGCACTGGGTGAACCGGATCCTTCGCGGATCGCGATCGGACGCGGAGGCGGCCGACCGCACCGCGGCGATCGCCGCCCGCCTCGCCGCGCTTCACGACCGCGGCTGGACGGTCGTCTGGACGGTCCACAACGTCCTGCCCCACGACGCCGAGCGGCCCGACGCCGAGGCCGCCCTCCGCCAGGTGCTCGCCGACGGCGCCGACCTCGTCCACGTCATGGTCTCGACGACCCTCGAGCTCGCGGCGCCGCACTTCCGGATCGACCCCGGGAAGGTCGTTCACGTCCCGATCCCGAGCTTCCGCGGCGCGTACGCGGACGCGATCGATCGCGACGCGGCCCGCTACGCCCTGGACCTGCCGCCCGACGCGCGGGTTGTGGCCCTGGTCGGCGGCCTCCGCCCGTACAAGGGGCTCGACCTCCTGCTCGAGGCGTTCGAGCGGACCGCGTCGACGGCGCCCGACCTCCGACTGCTGATCGCCGGCCCACCCGACGGCTCGGCGGGGATCGACGCGTTCCTGGCGCGCGCCGCCGCCGATCCGCGGATCGCGGTCCACGCCCGGATGATCCCCGGCGACGACCTGCAGATCTTCCTGCGGGCGGCCGACGCGGCGGTCCTGCCCTACGTCCGGACCTTGAACTCGGCGGTGCTCATGCTCGCCCTCGCCTTCGACCTGCCCGTCATCGGTCCCGACCTCGGCGGCATCCCGGAGACGCTCGGGGCGACCGCCGGGACGCTGGACCCGGCGCTCGCGACGATCTTCGCGGCCGGGGACGTCGATGCGCTGGCGGCAGCGCTGGCCGCGGTTCGACCGGCGTCACCGGCAGGGGCGGCGGCCGCTCGCCGCGTGTCGGACGCCCACGACGCCGACACGCTGTCCGATCGCTTGATGATCAGCGTGCGGCGGGCGGCCGAGTCGCGGGGCTGAGCCCCGCCTAGTCCTCGACCCGCCGGAGGAAGCCGCTCCGGCAGTACGTCGTCCGCAGCCGCTCGTAGGCAGGGTCGATCACGAACTCCGGGTGCGTCCCGAGGAAGTCGCGCACGGCCTCCAGGGGGTTGTCCCGATCCCAGCCGGGCTTGGCGTTCGGCGCGTCCGCAACCATGGGCATGACCTCGTCGAAGACGACGACGTAGCTGCCCGGGCTGACGAACGGCGCGTAGAGCTCGAGCTCGTGGCGGACGTGATCGCGGCTGTGATTGGAATCGAGCATGACCATCGTCCCCTGACCCGAACCCACCAGCGACCGCACCTGATCGACCGTTTCGGGCTCGACCGAACTGCCCTCGACGAGGTGGATCCGATGCGCCAGCGGATGGCTCTCGATCGCGAGCCGGTTGTACTTGCGGATCTCGACGTCGACGCCGACGACCCGGCCCCGGCCCAGGAGCTCGAGGACCGACGCGTAGAGGACGAGCCCACCACCGTGCGCCACGCCGGTCTCGATCACGACCTCCGGCCGGACCTTCCAGATCAGCTCCTGGACCATGACGATGTCCTCGGGCAGCTGGATGATCGGGATCCCCAGCCAGGTGACCTCGTACGAGAGCTTGTTCTGCCAGCCGGAGCGGGTGAACAGGTCGGCGACGATCGCGAACCCCTCGGGCGTGTAGATGTCGACGTCGCGCGGCCCGTCGACGGTCCGGATGGTGATGACGGGCTCGGGCTGCGATGTCGCGGTCTCGATCACGGATATGCCTCCTGTCGGGCGGTCCACCAGGCGATGGTGTCGGCGAGTCCCGTGCGCAGGTCGTGGCGGGGCCGCCAGCCGAGCGCGCGGAGCGGCGCGGGGTCGCCGGCGGCGGTGTAGCCGAGGTCCTCCGGAGGGCCCAGCTCGCCGAGTCGGATCAGCTCCTGCCGACCCGTCTGGTCGCCGATCAACCGGAGGACGTCGGCCAGCGTCACCAGCGTTCCGGAGCAGATGTCGACGCCGCCGACGACGTCGGATGCGGCCAGCGTCACGAAGCCGGCGGCGACGTCGGCCACGTGGAGGTAGTCCCGGGTCTGGATCCCCGTCGTCGTCCCGATCGGACGACCGGCGAGGACGGAGCGGACGACCGTCGGCAAGACCCGTCGTTCGTCCTCGAGCGGCCCGTACAGGTAGAAGACGTGGCCGCAGGCGACCGCCACGCCGGAGCTCGCAAACCCTTCCCCGAGCTGGTGGGCCGCACGCTTCGCGGCGTCGTAGATCGGCCGTCCGCGATCCGAGGCGGCCCCTTCGACGCAGGTCCCGCCGAGGACGACCCGGCCGCAGCCCGCTTCGGACGCGGCGAGCAACAGCCCGGCGGTCGCCTCGAGCGAGGCGAGGTTCTCCTCGACCGCGTCGCGGTAGCGGCCGGGCTCGGCGTACCAGGCCAGGTGGACGATCGCGTCCGGTCGGTGGTCGCGCAGGACCTGGGCCAGGCCGCGACGGTCGCCGACGTCGAGGTCCACGATGACGCAGCGATCGGCGACCTCGTCGAGGCGGGCCGTCCGGGAACCGGGCCGAACGATGGCCACCGGCGCGTGACCGGCCGCCAGCGCCTCGTGGACCACGTGCGCCCCGATGAAGCCGGCGGCACCGGTGACGAGCAGCTTCACGGGCGACTCCTCAAGCGCGGCCCGTCGTCGTCCGGCGCCTCAGTAATGGCGGATTCCCCAGTCGTAGGGGATGTCGTTCTCGAACGGGTCGAGCCGTGTCGAGCGGGTCGGGTCGTGCGGATGCGTGCAGCAGTTGGCGACGATCGCGGCCTCCGAGCCCATGCCCTTGAAGCCGTTCCAGACGCCCGGCGGGATCTGGACGAGGCTGTAGTCGTCGGGCCCGAGGAAGCGCTCCATCAGCTCCCCGCGGGTCGGTGAGCCGTCCCGGTCGTCGTACAGGACGAGCTTGATCCGGCCGTGGATGCAGACGTAGCTCAGGGTCATCTCGGCATGCCGGTGCCAGCCCTTGACGGCGCCCGGGTAGACCGTCGAGAAGTAGATCTCGCCGAACCCGAGGAACTCGGGATCGGTCGCCTTCAGCATGTGGAAGACCGTCCCACGCTCGTCCGGGATCCGGGCGCGGGGAACGATTCGCACGCCGTCGATCATCGGCTACACCAGCTTCGGAGTCGGGATGGGGACGAGGAACCGGCCGCCGCCTTCACGGTACTCGCCCTGCTGGGCCAGGATCTCGTCGGCGAAGTTCCAGGCGAGGAGCAGGCAGACGTCGGGACCGTCGGCGACGAGTCGCTCGGCCGGGACGATCGGGACGTGGACGCCCGGCATGTAGCGGCCCTGCTTGTGGGGGCTGCGATCGGCGACGAACCGGAGCGTCTCGCGGCCGATCCCGAAGGCGTTGAGCAGGACCGTCCCCTTGGCCGCGGCGCCGTAGGCGGCGATCGACCGCCCTTCGGTCCGGAGGCGGTCGAGCATCCCGCGCAGGTCGCGGCCCAGGGCCGCGACCTCCTCCGCGAAGCCGAGGTAGTAGCCGGCCGTGTCGAGGCCCAGCCGAGCCTCCTCGTCGAGCATCTCCGTCACGCTGGACCGCGGCACGTCCGGGAGGGCGGCGTCGGTCGCGGGATCCGCGGTCACGAAGATCCGGAGCGAGCCGCCGTGCACCGGCATCCGCTCGACGCCGACGACGTGGAGGCCGTGCCGGGCAACGATGCCGGCGAGCGCCGTGAGCGAATGGTAGTAGCGATGCTCGTGGTAGACCGTGTCGAACTCCAGCCGCTCGACGAGGTCGCGGACGTAGGGCGTCTCGATGACGGCCAGGCCGGTCGGCTTCAGCACGCGGGCGATGCCGCCCACGAAGCTGCCCAGATCCGGGACGTGGGCGATCACGTTGTTGGCATGAAGGACGTCGGCGCTCCGGCCCGTCCGGGCCAGCTCCTCGGCGAGGCGGTCGTCGAAGAACTCGTCGAGGGTCGGGATGCCGCGGGCATTCGCGGCAGCCGCCACGTTGCGGGCGGGGTCGATCCCGAGGACCGGGATGCCCGCGGCTGCGTAGTGCTGGAGGAGGTAGCCGTCGTTGCTCGCGACCTCGACCGCCAGGCTGGAGGAGGTCAGATCGCGCGCCGCCAGGACGCGATCGACGATCGCCCGGGCGTGCTCCACGAAGGCATCGGACGTCGACGAGAAATAGGGATAGTCCCGGAACAACTCCTCGGGCGGCACGGCCTCGGTGATCTGGACGAGGCCGCACGCCGGGCAGATCGCCAGCGTCAGCGGGAACCGCCGCTCCGGGGCATCGAGCTCATCCGCGGTCAACAGGGCGTTGGCCAGCGGCTGTGCCCCGAGGTCGAGCACGGCGGTGAGCGCCGTTCCGCACCACCCGCAGGGGGCGGTCACGAAGCGGCCGCCCCGAAGTAGGTGCGGTACCAGTCGACGGTCCGGGCGAGCCCGGTCCGGAGCCGGACCTGGGCTCGCCAGCCCAGCTCGTGTCGGGCGCGGCTCGCGTCGACCCGCTGGACGGGCACCTCGTTCCGGGAGATCGCCAGGATCCTCGGGCGAAGCGCGGAGCCCATCACCGCGAGGATCCGCTCGGCCATCTCGAGGGCCGAGAGGCGCTGTCCCGCCGCGAAGTTGTAGGCCTCGCCCCGCACCGCGGGGCGCCGGCCGACGGCCTGGGCCAGGACCAGCATCGCCGTCGCGGCGTCCCGGACGTACAGGTAGTCGCGAACGAACGTGCCATCGGACCGGATGACCGGCGCCTCGCCTTCGAGCACGGAACGGATCGTGCCCGGAACGATCCGGCTCCAGTTCAAGTCGCCGCCGCCGTACAGGTTCGCGCAGCGAGAAATCGCGATCGGCAGGCCGTAGGTCTGGGCGTATGTCCGACCGAGCAGGTCGGTCATGGCCTTCGACGCGTCGTACGGGTGGGCCGGCCGGAGCGGCGTCGTCTCGCGGTATGGCCGGCCGCCCGCGTCGCCGTAAGCCTTGTCCGACGAGGCGACGACGATCCGCTCCACCGTTCCCGCGGCCCGGCACGCCTCGAGCACGGTCCAGCTCCCCTCGACATTGGTGCTGAACGTCTCGATCGGGTCCTCGACCGCCGGGCCGACGAGGGTCTGGGCGGCGAGATGGATGAGCGTGTCCGGTCGCTCGTCGCGATGGAGCCGGTCGAGGAGGTCGCGGTCGCGGATGTCGCCCGCGATCTCGACGACGCCCGGAGCGTCGATCCGGTTCGCGTCCGTCCAGGCGATGTCGAGGCCGAGGACGCTGCCGCCGCGCTGGAGGACCACCTCGGTCACCGCTCGGCCGAGGAGCCCGGCGGCGCCCGTCACCAGGACGCGCCGCCCGGACCATCGCCCGATCGTCGACTCGGTCAGGTCCATGTCACCCACGGTGCCGAGCCGGTCGCCCACAGCGAGCGGAGGTAGCGCACGTCCCGGAGCGTGTCCATCGGCTGCCAGAAGCCCTCGTGGGCGAACCCGACGAGCTGCCGCTCCTGGGACAGCGCCTCCAGGACGTCGGCCTCGAAGCTCGTCGACTCGTGGGTGATCCGGCCGATCACCGCCGGCTCCACGACCATGAAGCCGCCGTTGATCCAGCCCTCGCCGACCTGCGGCTTCTCCGTGAACGAGACCGTTGCATCCCGCCCGAAGGCCAGCCCGCCAAACCGCGCAGGCGGACGGACCGCCGTCACGGTCGCCAACTTGCCTCTGGCGCGATGGAACGCCAGGAGAGCCGCCAGGTCCACGTCGGAGACGCCATCCCCGTACGTCAGCATGAACGGCTCGTCGGCCAGCCACGGCGCCAGCCGGGCGACCCGGCCGCCGGTCCCCGTGTCGGGTCCCGTGTCGACGAGGTGGACGGTCCAGGCGTCGCGATCGCTGGAATGACGCTCGACTGTGCCGGTTCCCGTGCTGACCGTCAGGTCGCCGATGAGGGCGAGATCATCGACGAAGAACCGCTTGATCTCGTCGCCCTTGTACCCCAGCGCGATCACGAACTCCGTGAAGCCCGACGCGGCATAGTGCTTCATGATGTGCCAGAGGATCGGGCGGTCGCCGATCTCGACCATCGGCTTCGGCCGGACCTCGGTCTCCTCCGCCAGGCGCGACCCGAGGCCGCCGGCGAGGATGACGACCTTCATCGGGGCCATTATGCCGGAGGGTCGTGGCCCGAGATCGAGGGAGGGACGGTGCCTAGCGCGCCCCACGTGACGATCGGCCTGCCGACGCACAACGGCGAGCCGTTCCTCGCGGCGGCCCTGGAGTCGCTCCTCGCCCAGGACCATCCCGACTTCGAGATCGTGGTCTCGGACAACGCCTCGACCGATGCGACGCCGGCGATCCTGCGGTCATTCGCCGAGCGGGATCCGCGGATCCGCATCGACCGATCGGAGGCGATCCTGACGGCCGCCGCGAATTTCAACCGGGTCTTCGAGGCCGCGCGTGGGCCGTATTTCATGTGGGCGGCGGACGACGACCTCTGGGACGCGGCCTATGTCCGCCGCTGCGTCGAGGCGCTCGAGGCGCGGCCGATCGCCGTCATGGCGTGCACGGGTATCCGGTTCATCGACCCGAGCGGCGCGCCCCGGGACATCGACCTGGGGCGATACGACAACCCCGACCTGTCGTCCCGATCCGTCGTCGAGCGCGTCCGCCGACTCCTCCGGCGCGGCGGCTGGTACCAGGTCTACGGGGTCGCCCGGACGGCGGCGCTGCAGCAGACGCACCTGTTCCAGGACGTCTACGGGCCGGACGTCGTGGTCGTGCTCGAGCTGGCCCTCCTCGGCCCGATCCTCAAGGTGCCGGAGCCGCTCTTCTCGTATCGCCAGTACCCGGATCGAACCGAGCGCACCCGAGTGGATCGCCAGGGCGGCGTCGGCGACGCGGGAACGGTGGCCGCGGTCCGCATGACGCGGCTGCAGGAATCGCTCTCGGAGGCCGTCCGCCGCTCCGCGCTGTCGGCGCCCCTCAGGATCCGTCTCGTCGCCGAGATCCTTCGGGCGGTCTTCCTCGACGACACCCCGATCGGCGGGGTCGCCCGGCGCGAGATCGAGACGCGGATCCGCCAGGCGCGGCGCGACCTCGACCTCTCGGCCTACGCGAAGTTCAGCGCGCTGAAATGGGTTGTGGCGGCGAGGGCCGCGCCGGCGGCGAGCCGGCGCCTGGCGACCCGCGTCCGACGCGGGGCCGGCCGGATCCGACGCGGCGCGGGCCGGATCCGACGGCGCCTCCGCTGACGCGGCGGCGGGTCAGCCCTGCGACAGCCCGGACGACAGCTCCGCATAGAGGGCCAGCAGCGCCTGCGACTCGGTCTCCCAGTTCCAGCGGGCGTCCGCCGCGGCTCGGCAGCGGTCGCGCAGGGTCGCCAGGGCGTCCGGCGGCAGGTCGAGGATCGAGCGGATCGCGGCGGCGATGGAGGCCGGCTCGGCCGGGTCGCACACGGCCCCGAGCGGGCCGGCGCCCTCGTCCAGCACGATCCGGCGCATCTCGGGGAAGTCGCTGACGACCACGGGGACCCCTGCGGCGATGCTCTCGAACAGCTTGTTCGGCGTGCACAGCCAGTGGTTGAGGCTCGTCCGCTGGAGCGGGATCGCGTCGACGTTCGCGGTGGCGATCCAGTCGAGCAAGGCGGATGGCGGGACCGCGTCGAGCACGTGCAGGCGGCCGGCGCCCGACGGCTCCTCGGCAAGTCGCTCCAGGGTCGGCCGCTGGCCGCCGTAGCCGAGGTAGGCGAGATGGACCTGGCGATCCGCCTCGCGGCCGGCGATCGCCTCGCAGGCAGCCGCGAGCTCCTCCAGCCCGCGGCCGGTGGTGAACACGCCGTGGTAGAGGACGACGGGATCGCCGGCCGGAATGCCGGCCGCCTCGCGGAGTCGATCCGGCGCCCCGTCCGGTCGCCGCCAGCGCGGCGGACAGTTGTGGACCACGACCGTCCGCCGGGGCCGGAGGCGGCGACGGAGCACGTCCGCATAAGCGTGATTGACGGTGATGAGCGCATCCGAGCGACGGCTCCAGCGGCGTTCGACGCGCCCGAACACCCAGCGCAGCCAGCGGGCTCGGGTCGCGTACCGCCCGGACTCGAGGAAGATCTCGTGACTGTCGTAGACGATCCGCGCGCCGGTTCCCTCCGCAGCCGCGATCGCCGCGGGCAGCCCGGTCAGGTCGTGTCCGTGATGGATGTCGGCGGCCGGAGCCTCCGCGGCGGCCGCCCGTGCCCAGCCGAGGATCCCGAAGCGCCAGTCCGCGAGGAACGTCAGCGTCTCTGGCGGCCATGCCGCGGCGTCCGCGGTGCTGGCGGCCGCCCGGCCGGCGACCGCGAGCCACGCCCGGCGGATCCCGGACACGACCAGCGATGCGAGGGCGGCGCCAGCTCCGCGGGCGACCTCGCCGACTCGGCCCTCTCGCACCCCGCTCGTGATTCTGCCGACCGACCGCCGACGGAGGCTCCACGGGCTGACGATGGTTCGCCGCCAGGCGTCCAGCCAGCCGATCGGGCGGGGTACGCGGATCACGGTGAACCCGTCGACTCGTTCGGCCTCCAGCGTCCCGCCAGGTTCAGGCGTCGTCCCCATGACGGTCACCTCGTGACCGGCGTCGGCCAGGGTCGCCGCTTCCCGGAGGACGCGCGAATCGTAGGTCACCGGGTTCATCACGAACATCACGATCCGAGCCACTGGATGTCAGCCGCGCTCGCCGGACGGCGCGAGGGTCGTGGGACCGGCGACCGGGCCGACGGCCGGGACCAGGGCCCCGACCAGCGCTCGGTAGTCGCGATCGACCACCTCCCAGGCGAATGTCTCCCGCGAGACGCGGGCGCAGCGGTCGCGCAGGGCGGCGGCGGCGGCCGGCGGACGGTCGAGGATGCCCGCGAGCGCCCGGGCGAGGTCGGCGGGGTCGTTCGGATCCGCGACGGCGCCCAGGTCGTCCGCCTCGACGATCCGGCGCATGACCTCGAGATCACGCCCAACGACCACCGGCGTGCCGCCGGAGAGGCTCTCCCAGAACTTGTTCGGCGTGGACAGGCGCTGATTCAACGATGCCGCGGGAACCGCGATGATCGACACGTCGGCCGAGGCCGCCCACGCCTGGACCTGATCAGGGTGGACCGCCGGCAGCGTTACGTGGCGACCCGCGAAGCGCGGCTCCGCGTCGCGCGCCCGGAGCCGATCCGCCCACGGTCCGAACCCGATCACGACGAGGGCCGCGTCCGGCAGCCGGAGCACCGCCTCGGCCGCCTCGTCGAGCCCGCGCTCCGGGCCGAGACGCCCGAGGAACAGGACGATCGACCGCTCGGGCGGGAGGCCCGTCGCCGCGCGGATCAGATTCGGCCGTTCCGCGGGCACCGGGCGAGCCTCCTGGCCGTTCGGCAGCACGGTCACCGGCCGAACCGGCCGCCATCGCTCCGTGACCCGTTCGGCGATCGCCGCGTTCACCGCGACGATGGCGTCGGAGCTCTCCGCCCACCGCCGCTCGCGTCGGCGATGCCACGCGAGGAGTGGCCCGCGGAGACCCGGGTAGCTGTTCGACTCGAGGACGATGTCGATGACGTCGTAGACGACCCGCCCCGCCCGACCGTCCGTTCGGGCAGCGGCGCCGAGCCGCAGCGCGATGGGGATGGCCAGGATCCCGCAAGCGTGGTAGAGGTCGGCCGGGGCCAGCTGCCGTCGCAGCGCCAGCCACCATCCACGGACGTGGACCGGCCAGAAGAGGCCCTTGACGGCGAGCTCGACGAGGCGACGAGGATCGCGCGATCGCGCCCGGCCGGTCGCCCACGACGCCCACGGGCCGAGCGGCTCGTATCGGCGGATGACGATGTCGCCGTCCCGCTCCTCGCGCGGGAGGCCGGGCGCGCCAACGGCGGCGATCTCGACCGCGAACCCGAGATCCGTCAGCGTCCGGGCAATCCGCAGGCCACGCGAGTACGGCGCGGCATCGTTCGCGACGAGCACGACGGCGCGTCTTCTCCGGACCTCGCTCACGCGGTCGTCCCCGATGCCGGCCCTGGTGGCGGGGCGGACGCCAACCGGCCGTAGAGGTCGATGAGCCGGGCGACCTCCGTCTCCCAGTTCCAGCGCTCGTGGGCGGCCCGGAGGCAGCGGCTGCGCAGGTCGGCACGGGCCGCCGGGTCCGCCTCGACGATCGCGAGGATCCCCCGGGCGATCGATGCCGGGTCGTCCGGGTCGCACAGGACGCCGAGCGGTCCCAGCGGGTCGTCGACGACGATCCGTCGCATCTCGGGAAAGTCGCTGGCGACCACGGGCACGCCAACGGCGAGAGCCTCGAACAGCTTGTTCGGGGTCGACAGCCAGTGATTCTGGGTGGACCGCCGGATCGGCAGAACCCCCACGTCGGCCGTCGCGACCCACGCCGGCAGCTCGTCCGGCGACACGGCGTCGAGGACGTGGAGGCGGCCACCGAAGCGCGGCTCGCTCGCGAGGGCGACCAGTGTCGGCCGCAGCTGGCCATAGCCGAGGAGAACGGCGTGGACCGCCGCCATGCCCGGCTGGAGCAGCGCCTCGGCGAGCTCCTCGATCCCGCGGTGGATCGTGAAGCTCCCGTGGTACAACGCGACGGGCGTCGCCGGCGCGAGTCCCGCGGCGGCCCTGAGCAGGTCCTCCGGGTGGACGGGTGGGTTCCAGCGGGACGGAGTGTTGTGGAGGACGATGACCTCCCGCGCGTGGAGCGCGGATCCGAGCACCTGGGCGAGCGACTGGTTGACCGTCACGAGGGCTGCCGCATCCGCGGCCCACCGGCGCTCGAGCCGTGCGAACCACCACCGAACCAGGCGTGGACGGTCCGCGTTGCTGCCCGAGCTCAGGAAGATCTCATGGCTGTCGTAGACGAGGTGGCCACCGTGCCGCTCCCAGGCCCTGCGGGCCGCCGGCAGCCCCGTGAGGTCGTGGCCGTGATAGACGAGCGCCTCCGGGGCGACGTCGCCGGCCGCGCGCGCCCAGGCCAGCGTCGAGAAGCGCCAGCGGAAGAGCCAGTCGACGAGGCTCCCGCCCGGCGGTGGCCCCTGTCCCCGGAGACGGCCGGGCAGGCTGATGAGCAGCCGCAGGGCGAGGAACGGTAGCCCCACGAGCCCGAGCAGCCCGACCCGGACGAGCCGGAACCAGCCCGACGGCCCTTTCGTCAGCGCCGCTTTGACCTGGGTGGAAAGGAAGCCGCGGGCCCGGACCGGGTTGCGGAAGGCGAGCCACCAGCTCCGCCACGCCCCGGGGACGGGGACTCGGACGATCGTCGTCGCTCCGACGCGCTCGGTCTCCGTCTGGGTCGCGTTCAGGTCGCTGGGGCGGGCCATGATCGTCACCCTCCAACCGGCCCCGGCCAGGGAGTTGGCCTCGCGGAGGACGCGCGCGTCGCGTCGGCAGTCATTGAAGACGAACATCACGAGCGACCTGCCGGCCGAGGCCCGGCCATCAGCGGCGACGACGGAATGCGCCTCTGCCGCCGGCGCCGTCACCAGGGCTTCCCCGTGAGGCCGCGATAGACCTTCGTCAGGGCGTCCATCTGGCGGCCCCAGCCATAGGTCGTCTCGATCGCCCGACGCCCCGCCTCCGACCAAGCCATGCGTTGCTCGGCCGGCGCTTCGACCATCTCCCGGAGCGTCGCGGCGATCGCGCCGACATCCGTCGGGTCGACCAGCCGCCCGCACCCGGACGACTCGACGATCGAGCGCATGCCGGGCAGGTCAGCCGCCAGGACCGGCGTGCCGGCGGCCATCGCCTCGAACAGCTTGTTCGGCGTCGTGAGCCGATGGTTCAGGGTCGTCGGTTGGATGAGCATCGCCGCCACGTCGGCGCTCGCGACCCACGGCAGGACCTGGCCCGGCCGGACGGGCGGGAGCAGGCGAAGCCGCCCGTTCGGCTCGGCCGCGGCGCGCGCCACGAGGTCGGCCTGGTGGTCGCCGTAGCCCATGAGCACGAGCACCGCACCCGGCACGTTGGCCATGGCCGCGATCAGCTGCTCGATCCCGCGATCTCGCGTGAGCCCGCCGTGGTAGAGCACGACGCGGATGTCCGGGGCGAGGCCGAGGGCGGCACGGATCGGGTCGTCAGTGGTCGGCGGAAGCGTGTCCGGACTGTTGAGGACCACCGTCAACGGACGCCCGAACCGCCGGCCGAGGACGTCCCGGTAGCCGTCATTGACCGTGACGAGGGCGTCGGCGCGCCGCGCCAGCCGGCGCTCCCATCGCCCGACCAGCGCTCGGATCGGGCTCGGCAGGCGGGCCAGGTTGCGCGCGTCGACGTACAGGTCGCCGGCGTCGTAGACGACCCGGCCGCCATGACGGTCGCGGAGCGCCAGGGCGGTCGGGACGGCGAGGAGGCCGCGGGCGTGCCAGACGTCCGCGGCGGGCACGAGCGCCGCCGCCAGTCGCCCCTGGGCCAGGGCATCGAGGAGCACAGCCGGCATCCGGACGAGCCGACTCGGCAGGATCCCGGCGATGACCCGGCCGAGCCGTCGAGCCAGGGGTCGGAGCGGTCCCGGAAGCAGCACGGCCCGGTCGAGGGCGATGCGCCGAATCGGAACGCCGTCGGCCGTCGACCCAGCCGAGCCGTCGGCGGTCGTGGCCGCGCCGCCGCCGCGGGCCACGATCGTCACGTCGTGACCGCGCGAACGCAACCCGCTCGCGAGCCGCTGGATCCGGCTGTCGAACTCCGCGGTGGTCGCCGCGACGAGCACGGCCCGTTGCGGAACGACGTCGGCCGTCACGGGGCGGCCAGAGCCGTCGCGATCGCTTCGGCTGCGCCCGCGGGCGCGAGGTCGAGCGCGGCCGCGCGGCGCGCCGCGTCGTCGGGCGCGCGATCCGCGGGGGCCAGGCGGCGCACCTCGGCGGTAGCTCGCTCGGCGTCGAGGCCGACGACGACCATCCGGCCGCCGGACGACTCGACCGCCTCGAGCCATTCGGTGCGGTCGCGGAGCACGAGGCACGGGACGCCCAGCCAGGCCGCCTCGCGCTGGACGCCGCCAGAATCGGTCAGGACGGCGGCCGCGTGGAGCTGCAACGCGAGGGTCGTCCGGTAGCCGAGCGGATCCACGATCCGGACCGCGTCGGGAACAGCCAACCCCGCCGCCTCCAGCGCCGCGCGCGTGCCCGGGTGGAGCGCGAGGACCACCGGGCGGTCGGGCGCCGCGACGGAGGCGAGCACCGCGATCCACGCCGCGATGGCGGCCGGGTTCCGGTTCTCCGCTCGGTGGACGGTCGCGAACAGGTACCGCCCGGGACGAACGCCCAGCCCGGTCGCCTCGAGGGCGGCCGGATCGCGGATCTCCGCCCCGACGCGCGCCGCGAGGTCCTGCATGAGGTCGCCGACGAGCGTCACGCCGGCGACGATGCCTTCCGCCGCGAGGTTCGCGACGGCGGTCGGCGTCGGGGCGAACAGCCAGCGCGAGAGATGATCGGCCACGACGCGGTTGATCTCCTCCGGCATCCGCCGGTCGAACGAGCGCAACCCCGCCTCGACGTGGGCGACCGGGGTGTCCAGCTTGGCGGCCGCCAGCGCCCCGGCGAGCGTCGAGTTCGTGTCGCCGTAGACCAGGACCGCGTCGGGCCGCTCACGCACGAGCACGGTCTCGATGGCGGGCAGCATCCGTCCCGTCTGCTCCGACTGGCTGCCCCCGCCGATCCCGAGCGAGTAGTCCGGCCGTGGCAGGCCGAGCTCCGAGAAGAACGCCCCGGCCATGGCCTCGTCGTAATGCTGGCCGGTGTCGACGAAGATCTCGTCGTGGCGACCCCGCAGCGCCGAGAGGAGCGCCGCGGCCTTGATCAGCTGGGGACGCGTCCCGACGACGCTGACGATCCGCAAGGGCGGCTGCCGGCGCCCGTGCCTACGCCGTGACCCGAGCGGCGTCGTCCGGCACGAACGACTGGCGGGGTCGAGGGGGAACCCCGATCCCACGGTAGGCGACCGTCGGCGGGAGCTCGACATCGCGGAGGCTGTCGCGTCCGTCGAACAGGACCTCGAGCGCCGGGAACCAGGCGAGGTCCAGCGTGCTGAAGAGGGGATCGGCGGTCTGGGTCAGGATCGCCCGGAACGGTCCGGGCTCGCCCCAGGTCCACGGGGTGGCGCAGCAGCGGGCCGTCTCGTCGGCGGTGAGGAGCGGATCGAAGGCCGACACGACCGCCCCCTGATGGGTCAGCCGTTCGATCAGCGGCAGGGCCCGGGAGTAGGCCAGCTCGTGGACCCCGTGGCGATAGGTCAGGCCGAGGACGAGCACCGGGACGCCCGCGAGCCCGCCGAACTCCTGCTGGAGCGCCTTGATCGCGACGCCGACCTGGCCGTCGTTCGTCCGCCGCGACAGGTCGACCAGCTCCAGCTCTGGCGCCCGCGACAGCAGGAAGTGCGGGTAGACGGGGATGCAGTGCCCGCCGACGCCGAGGCCGGGCTGGTGGATGTGCGAGTACGGCTGGGAATTGGCGGCCGCGATCACCTCGTGGACGTCGACGCCGGCCCGCTCGGCGTACCGGGCGAACTCGTTGGCGAGGGCGATGTTGACGTCGCGGTAGGTCGTGTCGGCGAGCTTGCTGAACTCGGCCGCCTCGGCACTGCTCATCGCGACGATCTCGGTGTCGAGGACCGCGTCATAGAAGGCCGCGGCTCGATCGGTCGAGGCCGGGCCGACGCCGCCGACGAGCTTGGCGTAGGTCGCGAGATTGCGCAGGGCGGCACCGCTGTACAGCCGCTCGGGTGAGAAGGCGACGAACAGGTCGACGTCCGGCGTCAGGCCGCTGGCCTCCGCGAGACGGGGCAGGAACCGGCCGCGCGTGTCGCCGACGGGCAGGGTCGTCTCGAAGATCACGAGCGATCCGGGGTGGAGGCCCTCTCCGATCGACGCGACGGCGGCATCCATGTAGCGGTAGTCGGGCCGCTGCTCGTCGTCGAGCATGACCGGGACGATCAGGACGACGACGTCGGCATCGCGCGCCGCGGCCGCGCCATCGGTCGTCGCGCGCAGGCGCCCACCCGCGTGCGCGGTCGCGATGAGCTCGGCCAGCCCGGGCTCTTCGGCCACGTGCGACCGACCGGCGTTGATCGCGTCGACCACGCTCTGCTGGACGTCGACCGCCACGACGTGCCAGCCGTGGTCGGCGAACTGGGCGCACAGTGGCAGGCCCATCTTCCCGGCACCCACGACGGCCACAGTCCCCGCGGTGCCCGGCCGGCCGACCCACGGCGAGACCTCGACGGCGGGCTCGTGGCCGCAGGCGTGGACCGGCAGCTCGATCGAGCCGCCAAGCAGGCTCTGCACGGAGGATGGGCGCGAGACGATCGTCATGCGGTGGCGAACCTCGAGGAGAGCGTGGTCAGGTCGATGGCGCGGCCATCAGCCGCGGCGGTGAGCAACGACGTGGCGATCGCGACGGCCCACAGGCCGTCCTCCGCGTCGACGACCGGCCGGCCACCCGAGCGGACGACGTCGAGGAAGGCGTCCAGCTCCGCGGCGAGCGGCTCGGTCGATGCGACCGGCAGCTCGACAATCTCGCCCTCGAACGTCGGGGCGTAGCCGCCGATCAGCCGCGGGTTGGTCGTGTCGGTCGCCCGAGTGAAGGTCAGGCGCTGGGTCAGGTAGTCGAGCTCGAACATCCCCTCCTCTCCGACGACCAGCAGCTGGCGGCGCTTGGCCGGCGTCAACCAGTTGACGTCGAGCATGCCGGTCGCCCCGGACGGGAAGTGGAGGAGCCCGAACAGGAGGTCCTCGTTCGTCGCGTGGATGCGCTGCGCCGTCTCGGCGTAGACGCGGGCCGGCCGCTCCCCGGCGATCCAGCTCAGGATGTCGACGTCGTGGGTGGCCAGGTCGACGGTCACGCCGACGTCCCGGATGCGCGCCGGGAACGGGCCAGCCCGCCGCGACGCGATGGAGTAGATCGTCGACAGCCAGCCCTCGTCGATCAGCCGGCCGAGCTCGAGGACCGCCGGGTTGAACCGCTCGACATGGCCGACCTGGACGGGGACACCGGCCTCGCGCGCCGCGACGACGATCCGCTGCGCCTCCTCGATCGTGGCCGCGAGCGGCTTCTCGACGAGGACGGCGATGCCCCGCTCGATCGCGGCGAGGGCGAGCGGGACGTGGGCCGTGGTCGGGGCGGCGATCACGACAGCATCGAGGTCGACTTCAGCGATCATCGCGAGCGGCTCGGCGAAGCCCTGGGCACCGGTCTGGCCCGTCGCGCTCGCGAGCGTCGGGCGGACCGGATCGGCGACTGCGGCAAGGCGGATGTCGGGCCGGCCGGCGAGGATGCGGAGGTGGTTCCGGCCCATCGAGCCGAGGCCGGCCAGCCCGACGCGCAGCTCGCGATCCCCGGCGGGCCGCCAGGACGAGGTCATCGAGCGGCGGCTCCGGCGGTGGATCCCGCGCTGGTCGCTCCGGTCGCGCCCGCGGCAATGGAGCGTCGCGCGTCCGGGCCGAGGTGCCGTTCGACCGCAGCCTTGACGGCGCCGATGACCTGGTCCTGCTCTGCCTCGGTCAAGGCGGGGAAGATCGGCAGGGCGAGCGTTCGATCGGCGGCTCCGTCGGTCACGGGCAGGTCGGCGTGGAGGCCGCGCTCCATGATGTAGCTCTGGCGGTGAACAGGCATCGGGTAGTAGATGTCGGCCCCGACGCCCGCCTCCCGCAGGTCCGCCACGATCGCGTCGCGGGCGCCGCCAACGTCGATCGTGTACTGGTGGAAGACGTGGGTCCGCCCGTCAGGCGTGATCGGCAGGCCGATCGGCAGCTCGCCGAACGCCGCGTCGTAGCGAGCCGCGATCGCCTGGCGGCGGGCGGTGTTGCGCGGCAGCTTCCCGAGCTGGGCGAGGCCGAGCGCGGCCGCGATGTCGGTCATCCGGTAGTTGTAGCCGAGCATCTCGAACTGGTAGCGCGCCCGCATCCCCTGGTTCCGATAGAGCCGCAGCCAGTCGGCGAGGGCGTCCTCGTCCGTCGTGACGAAGCCGCCTTCGGCCGTTGTCATGTTCTTCGTCGCGTAGAGGCTGAACGCGCCATGGCCGAACGAGCCGGCCTTCCGGCCGCGGAACGTCGCGCCGTGCGCCTGGCAGGCGTCCTCCACGACGACCAGCCCGTGGCGGTCGGCGATCGCCCGGATCATGTCCATGTCGGCGACGAGCCCGAAGAGGTGCACCGGGCAGATCGCGCGGGTGCGCGGCGTGATCGCGCGCTCGATCTTCTTGGCGTCGATCAGGTACGTGTCGGGCTCGATGTCGACGAAGACCGGCGTCGCGCCGGTCGACAGGATCGCGTTCGCGGTCGCGGCGAATGTGTGGCTCACGGTGATGACCTCGTCGCCGGGCTCGAGGCCGATCCCCGTGAAGATCGACATCAGGGCGAGCGTGCCGTTGCCGGTCGCGATCGCGTGCTTGACACCGACGAACTCGGCCCAGCGGTCCTCCAGCTCCTTGACCTTCCGGCCCTGGGCGATCATCCCGCTCCGGAGGACGTCGGTCACCGCATCGATCTCTTCCTGGCCGATGTCTGGGCGGGCGATCGGGATCATGCGGGTGCTCCTTGGCGGGGACCGGACCGCTCTTCCAGGGTCTCGGCGTCGGGCACGTAGGCGTAGACCCGGCCGCAGCTGCCGCAGAGCAGCTCCGTGTGGGCAGCGTACGGCGGCGGCACGGCGGCGGCCGGATCGCCGCCGGAGTCGACGAGCCGGGCGCCACAGGCACAGACCCAACCGAGCCGGCGGGCGGGGTTGCCGACGACGAGGGCATGGTTCGGGACGTCTCGGGTGACGATTGCCCCGGCGCCGACCGTCGCGTAGGCACCGACGGTGACGCCGGCGACGACGACCGCGCCCGCACCGATCGAGCAGCCGTCCTCGAGGGCGACGGGGCTGACCTCCCAGTCCTCCGCCCGGGCCAGGTCACCGGTCGACGTGATCGCGCGCGGGTAGCGGTCGTTCGTCAGGATCGCCCCGGGGCCGATGAAGACGCCGTTGCCGACCGTCACGCCGTGGTAGACGAGCGCCCCGTTCTGGATCTTGACCCTGTCGCCGATCTCGACGCCTTCGTCGATGAAGGCATCTCGTCCGACGATGCAGTCGGCGCCCAGGCGGGCGCCGGTCCGGATCTGGGCCCGGTGCCAGATGCTCGTGCCGGGCCCGACGGTCACGTCGGGTTCGAGGTCCGCCGTGGCATGGACCCGCGCCGAGGGATCAATCACCGGGCGGAGTATACGGGAGGTCCCTTCGGGCCCTCCATCGAAGGCTGTCGCGCCTGGGCCGCCATGGCTGCGTTGGAGCCTGCGCCCCTCGCTCACGGGCGTTTGAGCCCGCTCGCTCCGGTGCTCGGCTCCGCCTTGCCCTGACGCCCCATGCGCGACGAACGCAGTCGGCGCGCCCTAGCGATGTGCCCACGCGCCCTTTGGCTCAATCCGAGAGCCGCCGCGGAGCCGATTCGTGCACGGTCATGCTCGATCCGAGGATTCCGAGCGACGTCCGCTGGGGCTTACCGCCCTTCTTCCCGCTCCTGGATCGATGCCGGTGATATTCCCGGGCACACGGCGGCCTGGGAGCGGCGGGCGCGCGGCGGGCGCGCGGCGCGTCCCTAGCGGCGGCGGCCTCGACGGAGCAGCGATACGACCGCTCCGAACGCGGCGCCGAAGGCCAGCGCGCCGCGCCAATCGAGGAGCGTCCGCACGTCGCCCTCCACGCGCCGCGCAATCAGAAAGAAGACGCCGGTCCTGCCCTCGGCGTGGACCTGATTCGCGACGAGCGTCCGGACGACCGACTGCTCGATGTGGACGTCCCGGGCGAGGATCGATCCGGCGCCGCCCTGGGTGAGGTGCACCTCGCCGGCCACGGCTGCGCCGATCCCACCGAGCTCGACCGAGACGCGATCGCCCCGCGCCAGGCCGACCCCGCCCTGCGTGACGGCGACGTCGGTCGCCCGGACCCGCCCGATCCCGCCCTGGTGCACGTCGACATTCGTCGCGACGACGCTCTGGATGCCCCCCTGAGTCATGGTGATCGTCTCGCCCGAGACGGATCGGGGCGGCTCAGCGGGGAGCGCGCTGACCCCGGTCATGGACGGTCCGGTCGGCGCCTCATCTCGTTGCTGCGCGGCACCGCCGCGATCGGTCGCGGCCCTGGCCGTTGCGGCCTTCGAGGAGGGCTTCGCCGTCGGTCCGACCTTCGTCGCAGCCGAGCTGCCGCTCGTGCGGGCGCGCGGCTTGACGACCTTCGGGCCGCCAACCGCCGACTCAGCGGCGGCTTCCCGGGCGGCTTCCCGGGCTGCGGCCTCCTCGGCCCCGGCGAGGCTCGCGTCGTGGCTGGGATCGGGGCTCTCAGGCTCGGCCATCTCGTCCTCCGGCGATGTCCCTCCCCGATCTATCCCGGGGCCGGTGGGGTCGCCAGACTACCGCGCTGCTCGGAGGACGTCACGGTTCGGCCCACCGAGACGTCGGAGACGAAGCCCGACGGCCGAACGTCGTATGCTGCGCCGGGCCGTCGGATCCACCGTCCCGGGGGCTGACGAGCACGCGTCCCGGAGCGGACGCACCGATCGAGGGGAAACCCCAGATGAAGCCTCGGGCCGTGTCGAACCCGTGAGCCGCGTTGCCGTCGCCGGGCTCGCCGTGCTGGCGATCCTGGCGGGCCTGGCCTTCGGGATGTTCACCGCGGTTCTCGGTGCGCCGACCGGATCGCACGCGGCCGGCTCGGGCCACGTCGCGGGATCCGGCAGCACGCCGCCCTCGGTCGCTCCGAACGAGGCGTCCGCGACACCCGCCGCCAGCCCACCGCCGTCCGCCTCCGGGCCGGCTGCGACGCCGACCCCTGTCCCGACGCCGTCACCCATCTCGCTCGTCCCGGCGCCGCTGACCGGTCGCCTCGTGACGCCTGAGGCGGCCATCCGACACCCGATCGCGGTGATGATCGACGACCTGTCGCCGGCGCGCCCGCAATCCGGCTTCAGCGCGGCGTCGATCGTCTGGCAGGCGCCGGCCGAGGGCGGGATCCCGCGCTACATGATGGTGTTCCAGGAGAACATCCCGACCGACGTCGGGCCGGTCCGAAGCTCGCGCTACTACTACATCGCCTGGGCCGCCGAGCTCCGCGCGGTCTACGCCCACGCGGGTGGCTCGCCGCAGGCGCTCGCGACGCTTCGCAACCAGGGCAACGGCCAGCTCGTGTTCAATGCCGACGAGTTCCGCTGGGGCGGCTCGTTCCACCGGATCTCGACCCGGTTCGCCCCCCACAACCTGTACACGACCGGGAAGGAGCTCAGGGCGCTCGTCAGGGCCACGGGCGCGGCCGACGGCACGATCAAGTGGCCGTGGAAGTTCGGCCCGGACGCGCCGATGGCCCAGCGGCCGGCCGGTGGCCGGATCGAAGTGTCGTACCTGGCCAACGCCATCCGCTACGACTACGACCGGATCACCAACACGTATCTGCGCTCGGTGACGACCGAGAAGAAGCAGATCGACGCCGCGACGAAGCAGCTGGTGGCCCCGAAGAACGTGATCGTCATGCTCATGCAGTTCGGGCCGCTCGACGACGGATCGCACAAGCACCGCCTGGAAGCCAACGTCATCGGGTCGGGGCGGGCGTGGATCTCGACGAACGGGATCACGATCAAGGGAACCTGGAAGAAGACGGCGCTCACCTCGCCGACGCGCTTCTTCGACAGCAAGGGCAAGCCAGTGGTCCTGACGGTCGGCCAGACCTTCGTGCAGGTGATGAAGACGACCGACGTCGTGAAGTTCGTCGCCGGCAAGCCGGTCCTTCCGATGGACGGGTGGCCCGGCGTGAGGCCGATCTAGCCCCACTCAGTCGCGCCGAGCGGCCACCGCGGCGTAGATCCGGCGGGTGTCGAGCGCGACGTCCGCCCAGGTCCGATTGTTGCCCTCGGCCCGATCGCGGGCGAGCCGCGCGAGTCGATCGTGGACCCGATCGTCCGCCCAGGCCGTCGCCAGCGCCGACGCCAGGCGGTCCGGGTCGCGCGGGGCGACGAGGATGCCGGCCGCGCCGACGACCTCCGGCAAGGCACCGACCGCGGATGCGACCACCGGGGTTCCGCAGCTGAGGGCCTCCAGCGCCGGCAGGCCGGTCGCATCCGAGACCGCCGGCAGGATCGCCGCGCGGGCGCCGCGGACGAGCGCGGCGGTTCGATCGTCGGTCAGCCGCGGCGCGTAGGCGAGCGCCTCGCCGACGTCGACCCGGGCGGCGGCGCGGGCCAGGGACGCGCGATCCTCCGGGGACGACCCGATCAGGAGGACCCGCGGCGGCCACGGGGCCGCCTCGTGCAGGTCCGCCGGTCGACCGGCCCCGCCGAGGAGGTGGAGCGCCCGGAGGAGGGTCGCGAGATCCTGCCGCGCGTCGTAGCGGCCCGCGTAGACGAGGTATCGCTCGGGCAGCCCCAGCCGGTCGCGCTCGACCCGGACGTCGACGGCCGGTCCGCGGGTGCGAGGCGGGCCGACACCGGGTGCGCCGGCGGCGTCCCCATCCGCGGCCGGCGCCGCCTCGGGCCCGAACCGGAACGCCGGCCTTGGGGCATACGGCACGACGTGGACGCGATCGCGGTGGAGGTGGAGCAACCGCCGCGCGGCCGCCGCGACGGCCTCGGTCCCGACGATGACCGCCGCCGCGTCCCGCAGGAGCCGGCCGCGGAGCCGCTGCCCGAACCGCGCCGCCGGCGTCCGCTGGTACGCCCGCGGCAGCTCCCACGGCGCGAGGTCGAGCAGGGTCACGACCAGCGGCAGGCCGGTCGCCAGCGGCATCGAGCCGCTCGCCGCGTGGTAGACGGCGCCGGCCGCTCCACCGGCTTCCGCCCGCCAGGCCGCACCGAGGCTCGCCCCGCTCAGCACGAACGGGTCGACCGACAGCGCAGCCGAGCGGAGGAGGTGCGTCGGCGGGAGCAGGCGACGGCCGACGACCTCGAGGTGGCCGAACGCCGTCGTCGGGTCGTCGAGGTCCGACCGCAGCAGCAGGGCGAACGACTCCCCGATCAGAGGCGCGGCGTCGAACGCGCCGAGGAGGCCACCGAGGTACGCCGCCGTCAGCGGCGAGCGGTCGGGCTCCTGGAGCGGGCGTGCGTCGAGCACGACCCGGACGCCCGGTGGCTGGTCGGACGCCGCAAGCGGCGGAGCGTTGGGCGTTCCGGCGAGCGGCGTCGCCGGCGAGCTCACCGCGGCTCGGACCCCGGGGCAGGCGCCGCGTCGATCGGCCGGTCGGGCTCGGCGGCGGCCACGACTGGGCCTCGCCGCCGTCGCAGGCGCGACCAGAGCTCCTCGGCGCGCAGCTGGACGACCACGATCAGCGCCTCGACGACGATCCGCCGGCTCATCTTCGACTGGCCGACGCGCCGGTCACGGAACGCGATCGGGACCTCGCTGACACGGGCGCCGCGGCGCGAGGCCCGGAACGTCATCTCGATCTGGAAGACATAGCCGCCGGCGTGGATCCCGGCGAACGGGATCGCCGCCAGCGTCGGCGCGCGCCACGCCTTGAACCCGCCCGTGAGATCGTGCGGCCCGAGTCCGAGGATGAGCCTGGCGAAGAGGCTCCCGCCACGCGAGATCAGCTGCCGGCCGAAGCCCCAGTCCACGACGGCGCCACCCGGGACATAGCGCGATCCGATGACCAGGTCGGCCCGATCCGCCTGGATCGGCGCGATCAGCGCCGGCAGCGCGGCAGGATCGTGCGACCAGTCGGCGTCCATCTGGACCACGACCGTCGCCCCACCCGCGGCAGCCACGCCGAACCCGTCGAGGTAGGCCCGACCGAGGCCCTCCTTCGCCCGTCGATGGCGGACGCGGATCCGCGGGTCGGACGCGGCAAGCTCGTCGGCGAGGCGGCCCGTCCCGTCAGGCGAGTCGTCGTCGACGACGAGGACCGTCGCCTCCGGCAGCGCAAGGAGGATGGCCGCCGAGATCGGACCGAGATTGTCGGCCTCGTTGTAGGTCGGGACGACGACCCAGACGCTGCCGGTGGAGCCGGAGGCGGTGCGTGGCGACGACGGCGGCTCGGGGTCCTCGACGGGCGGCGTCATCGTCGGGTCAGTGTAGTCGCGGCCGGCGACGCGACGGCTTCATCGGATCGTCACCGTCCGCGTCGTCGTGTTGACGCCACCGCTCGTGTCGCGACCGGCGATGCCGATCGTCGCCGAGCCGGCCGATCCGGACGCCACGACGAAGGTCACCCGGTAACGGCCCGACCCGAGCGAGGTCGCCGCCTTGCGGACGCCCGCCCGGCTCGGCTGGGTGAAGGTGACGTTGGGGGCGTACCGCAGCGGCTCGACGGTGCTGAACGTGACCGTCAGCGTCTGCCCTGCCCGCAGCGACGTGGCAGATAGCGATACGTTGAAGGCGTCGGCCAGGATCGATCGCGTCAGGACGGTCGTCCCCAGCGACGTCGTGGCCGACACCCGCACGACGTACAGCCCGCGCGGCACGAATGCTCCCGCGCCGTTCCTGCCGTCCCAGGTCCAGGCGTGCGTCCCCGCGCCCAGGCTGGCGTTCGACCAGATCGACCGGATGAGGGTCGAGCCCGAATAGATGCCGGCCGCGAGGACCGCGGTCCGCGACAGGCGGACGGACATCGTCGAGCGCGCCGCGAGCGCGTCACCGTCCTGCGGGAAGAACGGCGACGTACCCCAGCGCAGGGTGGACAGGGTGCGGTCGACGACGATCGTCGCGGCGGCGGCGGACGGGTTGCCGGCCGCGTCGCGACCGCTCACCCGAACGGTGTAGGTGCCGTCGGCGACGGCCGCTCCGGTCGCGCTCGTCCCGTTCCAGGTCACGGCGCCGGAGGCGAGCCCAGTGATCGACCAGGAGCGGACCAGCGTCGAGCCGCGGTAGACGCGGAGCGACCCGCCGATCGCCTCGGTCGACGTCCAGGCAAGACGGGCGGTGTCGAACGCGCCGTCACCGTTCGGCGAGAACGACGCAGACGGCGTCGATCGGAGGGTCGGCGGCGTCCGGTCGACCCGGACCGTCCACGTCCGCACGGTGCGATTGCCGGCTGGGTCCGACAGGACGAGCTGGAGGCGGTACACCCCGTCGGGAACGACGCTCCCGGCGCCGTTCCTGCCATCCCAGGTGATCGCGACCGACGCGCCGTTTCCGGACCGGACCAGCACCGCCGAGCCGACGGTCGAGCCCGAGACCGGCGCGACCCCGAAGGCCCAGCCCGTCGCGCCGGAGCCGGCGATCGACGCCCGGACCGTTTCGAGGATCCCGTCGCCGTTGGGCGAGATCAGCGAGCCGGTGATCGATGCGGAGGACACGACCGGGGCGACCGTGTCGATCGTGACGCCGTACAGCGCCATCGCATTGGTTCGCCAGGTCCAGATCGGGTTGTAGTAGCGGGCAGAGCCGGCCGTCCCGACCAGGCCCACGACGTAGCGGCCGTTCGGGAGATGGGTCGACCCGACCGTCCCGTTCCAGGTCGCGGTCCGGTCGCCGGCGGCCAGCGCCGCCAGGGGGAGGTCGCCGAGAACGACCCCATCGGAGCGGAAGACGCGCATGACCAGGCTGTCGAGAGCAACGCCGTTCGTCCAGGCGAGGGCCAGCCCGTCGCGCGAGCCGTCGCCGTTCGGCGAGAAGGACCGCGCCCCGATCGCCGCCGAGGTCGTCCCGATGCTGGCCGGACCGGCCTTGCCAAAGGCGAGGTCGCCGAGCATCGCCCGGACCGTCGTGGCGTTCGGCGGCTTGGCCGGTGAGAGATAGGTGTCGGTCGACAAGGCGCCCGCGATCCACCGCCCGGTGTACGTCGTCCGGACGGCGCCCCACTCGGTCAGCGGCCCGCTGACCTGGTACCACGTGTACCCATCGGCCGATCGCGGGCCGCCGACGACCGCCACGACGTCGCCGCTCGACAGCGTCCCGAGCTTCGTGGCGGTGGTGTCGGCGCCGGTACGGACGGACAGGCCGTCGACGCGCACCAGGCCGAAGCTGCCGGCCGCGAGCGACGCGGCGCCGACCGCGGTGCTCGTGACGTTCCAGGGGCTCAGGTTGCCGCGGTGATCGCGGGCTCGAACGCGGAAGGAGTAACCGTGATTGTCGTCGCCGTCGTACACGGCCCGGGTCGCCGTCGTCGCGCTCAGCCAGCTGAGCCAGGCGCCGCCGTCCGTCGCTGCCTGGACGTCGTAGCTGACGATCCCGACGTCGTCCCAGCCGCTCCAGCTGACCCAGAACTCGGGGTTGGTCTGGCGAGCCGGGAGCGTCGTGATCCCGACCTTGGGCGGCGTCGTGTCGGTGATGAACTTCCGCTGGATCGCGGCGTACAGGTCGGGCCGCGTCCCGTCGTAGCCGAGGGCCCAGATGCCGGCGCCGCGGAGCCCGTACGAGTTCACCAGGTCGTACTTCCGGCCGAGCGCCGTCGCGTCGTCGACGTAGATCTCTCGCCAGGCCGTCACGCAGCCGTATGTCGTCGTGCAGTTCTCGCGCTTGTAGGTCGTCCAGGCAACCTCTTCGAGCGGGTCGTAGCGGCGGCCGTACTGGGCGAGATAGTCGGCCGCGGTGTCGTAGACGACCGTCGTCGACGCGCCGTACTGGGTCCCGCTGATGTTCGGGGCGTTGAGCGCGTTGCCGCTCGTCGACCAGGCCCGGCCGTAGTACGGGACGCCGAGGATCAGCTTCGACGGCGCGACCCGCGCGGTATAGGCCCGCACGGTGTCGACGATGTCGTAGCCCGATTTCTCGTACGGCGCGACGGAGCCGACCGGGCTCGACGAGGCGCCTCGGTAGTCGTACCCCATGATGAAGATCGCGTCCGCCCCGCCCGACGCGGTCGCGTCCTCGATCGGGTAGTTGCCGATCGAGCCGGTCGTGTCGAAGGTGATCTGGTAGCCCGAGTGGATCCTGTTCAGCTCCGCCCGGATCGTCCGCACGAGCGCCGTGAACTGGGTGTCGTAGCCGGTGGCGAGCGGCTCGAAGTCGAGGTTGACCCCGTCCACGCCGCGGTCGCGGACCGCGGTCGCGATCTGCCGAGCGAGGTTGAGCCGCGCCGTCGACGACCCGACGAGGCTCTTCTGACGCGTCTGGCCCGACGTGTTCCAGGCGAAGCTCTGGACGGTGAGGACGACGCGGGTGTGGTTCGTGTGGGCGGCCGAGATGATGGTGCTCAACCGGGAGCTGGTCCAACCGCTCCAGCCGACCGACGTCGACCCGTCGGGGTTCCGTTTCTGGAGGTTGCCGGCGGCGTCGGCACCGACGCCGAAGTAGGCGATCGTCGAGATCTTCGCGTAGTCCAGCCGGAGGCTGCTCGAGTTCACCTCCCAGTACGGCAGGAAGCCGAAGATCTCGCGGCGGAGCCCGTTCAGCGAGATCGCCGCCTGCGGGGTGACCGATCCCGCCGTCGCGCTACCCGGCGACCCCGAGAACGTCGTATCCGTCGCGGCCGCCGTCGGCGCCGTCTCCGTCGGCGTGTCGACCGTCGGCGAGGTCACGACGGTCGAGTGGGTCGCCTGGCCCCGGATGGCCGTGCCGTCGAGACGGCCCGCCGGCAGGCTCGTGGGCGCTCCACCGCCGACCGTCCAGCGATCGCCCGATCGCGGGCTGAACCCGACCGTGACACGATCGCCCGGAGCGAACGCGATCCGGTCATGCTCGTGGGCGACCGCTTCCTCGTACTGGACCGACGGCTGCAGCCCGGCGGTCGGATCGTCGGCGGGCGCCGCGGTCGGCAGGGCGACGGCGGGCGACGGCAGGGAAGCGCCGATCAGGATCGTGAAGGCGACGGCGGCCGGTCGTCCGGGATGGCTGGCAGGACGACGGAATCCGAATCGCACGACGACCCCTCTGTGCTCCTCCCGGCGCCGCGGGGGCGGGCCGCCGGCCGTCGGACTTCCACCCTCCGGGTGTCCGACGGGTCGGGATTCTAGGCGCGCTCCCTGGGCCCGGTCAGCCGCTCGATAGTCCTGTCGAGGTGCAGTACGGTGCGGTCTGCTGGGGTCCGGGGCCGTTCCCGGAGCCTCAGCCGAGGGGCAGCGTCTTCCAGGTTGCCTGCGACCGACCGTCCGCGTCGCGGCCCCAGACCTTGAACTTTACGACTCCCGCGGCCCCGCCGGTCTTCAGTGTCACCGTCGCCCGGTAGGTGGTGCTGCTGACCTTGGTCATCGTGACCCCCCAGGTCGCGATTCCGGGCTCCGTGACGTACAGGCGGACGATGCCGGAGATGGCTTCCGCACTGACCGCGGTGATCGTGATCGACGAGCCGCGCCTCGGGGTCGACGTCGACGCGGCGATCGCGAACGCGTTCATCTCGACCTTCACCGACGACGAGATCGTGTACGTCCCGTCGGTCGCGCTGACGGTGCCGCTGTAGATGCCGACCGGCAGGAACGACCCATCCCCCGCGCGTCCGTCGAAGACCCAGCTGTGGGCACCGGCCGCGAGCGGCACCGCGTCGAGGTGGGTCAGGACGACCTGTCCCACGGCATTCCGGATCGTCCACGTCACCGTTGCCGGCCGGCTGAGCTTGAACGACAGCGTGGTCGTCTTCGAGAAGCGGTCGCCGTCCTGCGGATAGAACGCCCTCGTCGAGTTCGTCAGGAAGCCCAGCAGGCCGACGACCAGGATCGGCCGGCTGGCGCCCGCCCCGGCGTTGCCGGCGAGGTCGCGCGGGACGACGGTCAGCGTGTAGGTACCGTCCGGAACGATCGTCCCGCCGTTACTCCTGCCGTCCCAGACGACCCCGTTCGCACCGGCGGCGGCCGTGACCGTGAGCGTCCGGACGGTCGCGTCCGCCCCGTCGGCGATCCGGACGACGAGGGTCCCCGGCTCGGTCGTCGTCGCGGAGGTCGTGATCGTGTCGGAGGCGCCGTCACCGTTCGGGGTGAACGTCGTCGAGGTCGACGGACTGACCGCCGTGATCGACGGCGGAGCCGTGTCGACCACGATCGAGCCCGTCGCGGTCGCGGTCCCGTTCTGCCAGCTGTCCACGCCGCGGAGCGTCCAGGTGTACGTCCCGTCTGCGACTGGGGTGCCCCCGACGAGGCCGTCCCACGTCGCGACGACATCGGCGCCGGAGCCGGTCTGCGAGCCGACAACCGAGCCGCCGGCGTCCTTGACCTCGAACGTCCAGCTGACCGACTCGGACACGAGGACCTCGACCGACTGAGTCTCGAAGCGCCCGTCGCCGTTGGGCGAGAAGCGGGCGGTCCCGGCGTCGATGCCGATGACGACGGGAGCCCGGCTGTCCTTCGGGACCAGCCGGTCGGCCGCGACGTAGCCGTCGATCGACGGGTCGTCCAGGCCGGCGACGTGGATGATGGCCGGCGCGTCGGCCGTAGCCGGCGCCGCGACCGCGATCGTCTTCAGGCGCGTCCCGGCCGGGAGGTCGACCGACGTCTCCCCCGCGGTGTCGGAGCCGGCCGCCGTCGCGAACATCGGCGCGGCCGGCGCTTCCGCTTCGGCCCGGCCGGGGACGACGAGCGTCGTCGGATCGGTGCCCGTGTTCCCCACGACGGCTGTCACCGCCGACGTCGTGATCGTCGGCTTGGTGACGAGCGAGCGATAGTAGCCGCCCGAGGTCATGTCGGGGTCGGAGTAGGCCGTGTAGCCGGGGCTCCGCGTCGACGAGAACCGCACTTCGTGGTTGTGGTAGTCCGGGACCGAGCGCCAGAGATCGACGACGGTCTGGCTGGTCGTGAACAGGCCGCGGATGTAGCTGACCAGGCCGCCGTGGCCGTCGGCGATGACGGCGCGGGCGCCGCCCTTCAGGAAGCCTGCCGCGTAGTTGTCGATCCGCTGATGAGCGACGGACAGCGACGGCGCGGTCCCGCCTGGCTCGGAGTTCCCGGAGGCGTAGCAGAGATTGCCGAGGAGGACGATCGCGTTGGGAGCGAGGCCGAGGGTCGAGACGGACGGCTCGCCGTAGTACTTGTGCACGTTGTCGGACAGGTTGTACGGGTCGTTCAGCCCGAACCCGTCCTTCGTCGTGTAGTTCGGGTCATAGGTGTAGGGGCTCGGCCAGCCGTTGCCGTGACCGTAGTAGAGGACGATGTTCGCGCCGGCTGCGGCGGCCTTCACCTTCGACCAGGTCGCGTTCGGGCTGTAGACCTTGGTCACCCGCGACGTGTACTTGATCGCCTCCGCGTAGGCCTGGTCGGCGTACGACCGGTAGGTGCTGGTCGTGCCCTCGGTCGCTCCGACGATGATCACCACCTTGGCATTGCTGATCGGGACGGCCGCGGCCGCGGGGCCCGAGGCGCCGATGGCCGTCAGGAGGGCGAGGAGCGAAGCGGCGGCGAGACGTCGCAATGAGGACTCCGGACGAAGACGCGGACCGGGGACGTGAGCGGTCCACGGGCCGGTGATGAATGCTTCCGAAGCCTGAGGTCACGCCTCGACGCGGCCAATCCCGGGATGGTCCCGACCGCGATGGCCCGTTCGGTCCGGGCCGGGGTACGGAACCGGGCGGAGGAGTGGACTGCGGGTGGGGAGCGGGCCGCGTGGGGTGGTGCGCCGGCGCGCCGGCGCTGAGCCGAGGAGGCGCACGACGCTCAGCCCGGGAGGCGCGCCACGAGGTCGCGAAGGGGCGGATTCGCGCGGTCGCGGTCCGACAGGATCGGACGACCATCGGCGGTCTCGTGGACCGCCGGCCACGGGACGCCGGCGGCAGGGTCGTCCCAGGCGAACCCGAGCTCGTCGCTGCCGTCGTACTCGTTCGTCACCAGGTAGATGAGCTCCAGCGCGTCGAGGGCGAGGAAGCCGTGGGCGACACCGACGGGGATGACGACCCAGTCGTCGGCGCCGAGCTCGCGTGTCTCCACGATCGGGCGATCGCCCGTTCCGTCCAGGAGGGGCCGGACGTCGACCAGCGCGGCCAGCGCGCGGCCGGCCCCCACGACCCAGTAGTCCAGCTGGCGACGATGGAGGTGCAGCCCGCGGAGGACACCCGGGGCGGACGTCGACAGGTTGGCCTGGACGAAGCGCGGCTCGATTCCGGCTGCCGCACCCGCGGCGCCTGGCTCGAGGGGGCCGAACGAGGACGCCCGCCAGAGCTCGCGGAACGCGCCGCGGCTGTCGGCGTGCCGGGCGATCGCGCCGTAGCGGACCCCGCGGATGCCGGACGGCGGCCGGTCGGGCGAGGTCACGGTCGGCCAGCCGTTGCTGCCCGCGACCGCTGACGGAGGAGCGCCGGCATGCGATCGGCGAGGGCCGCGGTCCATGGCCGCAACGGCTCGCCGCCGGGAAGCGGCGTCGGCGCCAGGACCGCCCACGCCGGCGGGGTCGACGCACGCTGCCACGTCGAGGCCGGGACGTCCTCGGTCGGCACGTCGACGCGCGCCTGGCGAAGGACCTCGCGGGCCCAGTCCGCCCGGCTGGCGACGCCGGAGTTGACGATGTGGTGGGTCCCGTCGACGGCCGCCGAGCCGACCAGCTCGACGATCGCCTCGGCGAGGTCCGGGGCGCCGGTCGGCGACCCCCATTCGTCGGCGACGAGGCGGAGCGGGTCGCCGGAGGCCCTGGCCCGATCGGCCGCGGCCAGGATCTTCGCCGGGAAGTCGTCGCCGGGCGGTCCGAACAGCCAGGCCGTCCGGACGATGCCGAGCGCGGCGGCCGGGACCGCCGCTTCCTCATAGGCAGCTCGGGCGGCCTCCTCGCCGGCGAGCTTCGACGCCCCGTACGGATTGATCGGCGCGGGCGCGTCGGCCGGGCCGTAGCCCACGCCGTCGATGCGACGACCGTCGAAGACCTCGTTGGTCGACACGACGATCAGGTCGATCCCGTGCTCGGCGGCCGCCCTCGCCAGGACGCCCGTCGCCCCGCCGTTGCGGGCGAGCGCGAGCTCGGGTTCGCGGGCGCAGCCGTCGACGTCCGTCCAGGCGGCGGCGTGGACGATGACCTCCGGCCGGTCGCGCTCGACGAGCGCCTCGAACGCATCCGGGGCGTCGAGGTCGAACTCCGGCCGCGACCAGGCGAGCGGGCCGGACGGGCCGGTGTACGGCGACGACTCGAGGGCCGAGATCAGGGCGCGGCCGAGCCGTCCGCCGGCGCCGGTCACGGCGACGCGCATCAGGCCTCCGTCGAGGCCGCCAACCGAGCGCCGTACTGGCGCTCGTAGTAGGCGTCCCAGTCGCCGCTCTTCGCCGCCCGCCACCACGGCTCGTGGGCCCGGAACCAGCGCACCGTCTCGGCGAGGCCCTCGGCGAATGACGTCGCGTTGCGCCAGCCGAGGGCGGCGAGCTTCGAGCCGTCCAGCGCATAGCGCCGGTCGTGGCCGGGTCGGTCGGGCACGCTCCGGACGAGCGACCACGGCTTGCTGAGCTCGGCCAGGAGCGCGGCGACGACCTCGCGATTGGTCATCTCGGCCGAGCCGGGCAGGTTGTATGTCTCGCCGGACGCGCCGTGGCGGAGGACGTGATCGATCGCACCGGCGTGGTCCGACACGTACAGCCAGTCGCGCTGCTGGAGGCCGTCGCCGTAGAGGGGCAGCGGCAGGTCGTCGATCGCGTTCGTGATGAACAGCGGGATCAGCTTCTCGGGATGGTGGTACGGCCCGTACGTGTTCGAGCCGCGGGTGACGACCGCGTCCAGGCCGTGGGTGACGACGTAGCTCCCGACGAGCAGCTCCCCGGCGGCCTTGGCCGCCGAATACGGCGAGCGGGGCCCGACCGGATCGCCCTCGCGGGAGCGGCCCTCGAGGACGGCGCCGTAGACCTCGTCGGTCGACACCTGGAGGAATCGCACGGGCGGGCGACCGGCGACCGCACGGTCCGCCGAAGCGACGCGAACGGCCTCGAGCAGGACGTGGACCCCGATCACGCCCGTCCGGAGGAAGGCCTCCGGGTCGAGGATGCTCCGGTCGACGTGCGACTCCGCGGCGAAGTTGACGACGGCATCGACCGCCGCGACGAGCGGCTCCACGGTCGGTGCGTCGGCGATGTCGCCCTGGACGAACGTCAGCCGCGGGGCGAGCTCGGGATCGGACTCGACGGTCGCCAGGTTGGCCCGATTGCCGGCATAGGTCAGCTTGTCGAGCACGGTGATCCGGGCGCCGTCACGCCGGCCGAGGACCTCTCGGACGTAGGCGCTGCCGATGAACCCCGCCCCGCCGGTGACGAGGAGGTGGGCCGTCGGCGCGATCCGGGCGGCGCGGCCGGCGGCGGCCTCGGCGGCCTCCCCGCCCACGGCGCTCAGCCGACCGGCCGCTCGACCGGCCGGGCCAGCCGCCCGGCGCGATCGTCGTCCCGGGCGAGCTCGGCCGCCCGGATGAGCGATGGGACCGTGCCGGCGTCCGTCCAGTGGCCGTCATAGATCCGGTGGAAGAGCCGACCTTCGGGGACGTAGTGGTTGAGGACGTCCGTGATCTCGAACTCGCCCCGCCCGGACGGAGCGAGGCTGTCGATCACGGTGAAGGCGTCGGGCCGGAGGAAGTAGACGCCGATCGGGATGAGGTCGCTCTTGGGGCGGACGGGCTTCTCCTCGAAGGCCACGACGTTGCCGGCGCCATCCAGCTCGGCCACGCCGAACCGCTCCGGATCGGAAACGCGGTAGAGGAGCGTCCCGGCGCCCCACGGCCCGGCCTCGAACTCCTCGGCGACGGGCGCCAGGGCGGGCCCTCGCAGGATGTTGTCGCCGAGGACGCAGCAGAACGCGTCGTCGCCGACGAAGTCGCGGGCGAGCCCGATCGCATGGGCGATCCCGAGCGCGCCATGCTGGTAGCGGTACGTCAGGTCGAGCCCGAAGTGCGAGCCGTCTGCCAGCAGCTCGACGACGTCGCCGACGCTCTTGCCCCCGACGATCACGAGGACCTCGCGGATGCCCATGCCGGCCAGCGTCTCGATCGGGTAGTAGATCATCGGCCGGTCGTAGATCGGCAGGAGGTGCTTGTTCGTGACGATCGTGAGCGGGAAGAGCCGCGTCGCGGTTCCGCCGGCGAGGACGATCCCCTTCACGCAGTCACGGTAGCAGAGGCGTTGGCGTCGGCCGGGGCGAGCCGCCGGGCTGGATGCACGGGTTCTCGCCGCCGGGCAGCGACCCACCCTGGCCGGTGTGGCTGCAGTCGATCGGGGTGTCGACGGCGCCTGGCAGGCCGCCGACGTAGTCGAGCACGACAAGGACATAGGACACCTTGTCGAGGTCCGTCGTCGGCTGGAGATAGGCCGTCTGGACGACCGAGCTGGCCTCGCGCTTGACGTCGGTCACCTCGCCGATGAGGAGGCCCTTCGGGAAGGGTGAGCGGATCCCGCCGGGGAGCTGAATCCCGGCCGTCAGGACCTGCTCGCCGGGCTGGACCGTCTCGGTCGAATCGATGTTCTGCATGATCAGCGCCCCGCCGAGCTGACCGACGACATCGCCGATCGCTGCGTTTGTCTCGGTCTGCCCGACGACGGTCGACGTGCGGTCGCTGATGAGGGTCACGATCGCGAAGTTCGGACCAACGTCGGTGACCCGGCCGACGAGCGCGCCGCCCTCGGCAATCACCACGTCCCCCTTCGCGATGCCGTCGTCGGAGCCCTTCGATACGGTGACCGTCCGGCGGAGCTCGCTCGACTCGCGGGCGATCACGACCGCCGCGGCCGTCTGGTACGAGAACGAGCTCTTGAGCTGAAGCAGCGTCGACAGTTGCTCGTTCTCCTGTTCGAGCGCCTGGGCCCGGAGGTTGTCGGCCGTCAGCCGCTCGTTCTCGCGGCGGAGAGCCGCGTTGTCGGTGTGAAGCCGGTTGATGTCGCCGATGGCGGTGAACGCGCCGGAGACCGAGTCGGCGACGTCGTGGAGCGCACCCTGGACCGGCCGGAGCGCGAATGCCATCGCGTTCTGGAACTCGGTGATGATCGGGCTCGACGAGACCGCCATGAGGATCAGGCTGGTCGAGACGAGGGCGGTGAAGGCGACCGCCCGGCGACGGGCGGCCCGGGTTGCGAACATCGTGCTCATTCGGATCCCAGCCTAGTGTTCCCGACGCGAGACGCCAGTACCTTGATCTCCTCAGCGCGGAGGTCGGGCGTACGTGTCCGCCACGAGGACGCGGCCCATCTTCTCCAGCTCTTCGAGGACGATCCCGGTGCCGCGGGCCACGCACGTCAATGGATCGTCCGCGACGTGGACGGGCATCTGCGTCGCGTCGGCGACGCGCCGATCGAGGCCGGCCAGCAGGCCGCCGCCGCCGGCGATGACGATGCCCTGGTCCATGATGTCGGCGACGAGCTCGGGCGGGGTCTCCTCGATCGTGTCCTTGATCGTGTCGACGATCTGGATGACCGACGGCTCGATCGCTTCGCGGATCTGGTCGGCGCCGACCTCGACGCTGCGCGGCAGCCCGGTGAGCAGGTCACGTCCGCGCAGAGAGACGCGCTGCGAGTCCCAGTCGCCGGGATAGGCCGAACCGATCGCGATCTTGATGTCCTCGGCCGTCCGCTCGCCGAGGAACAGGTTGTACTCGCGCCGGGCGAATGTGACGATGTCCTGGTCCATCTCGTCGCCGCCGATCCGGATCGAGCGGGAGACGACGATGCCGCCGAGCGAGATGACCGCCACCTCCGTCGTCCCGCCACCGACGTCGACGACGAGGCTGCCCGACGGCTCGCTGACGGGGAGCCCGGCCCCGATGGCGGCCGCCATGGGCTCCTCGATCAGGCGCGCCCAGCGGGCGCCGGCGTTCAACGCGGCGTCCTTGACCGCCCGCTTCTCGACCTCGGTCACGCCCGACGGGATCCCGAGCAGCATGCGCGGCCGCGGGATCATCCCGACCCGGTCGTGGACCCGCTTCACGAAGTACTTGATCATCTGCTCGGTGACGTCGAAGTCGCTGATGACGCCGTCGCGGAGCGGGCGGATGGCGATGATGCTGGCCGGTGTCCGGCCGACCATCCGCTTGGCCTCGGCCCCGATCGCCAGGACCTGCTTCGTCTTGGCGTCGATCGCCACCACCGACGGCTCGCTTATGACGATCCCGCGATCCCGGACGTGGACCAGGGTGTTCGCGGTCCCGAGGTCGATCCCGATGTCGCGGGAGAAGAGGCCGAGGAAGCGATCGAGCATGACGGCGGGCGGGTCCTTCGCGGTTTGGTGGGTCCGGTCGAACGCTGCGGCTCCGCGGCGGGCAATGGCCGGATCGCGCGCTCGAGTGTCAGGCGGGGAAGCGCGGCCAGTATACCCGCGCCATCCGATCACGCCGCCCCCGGTGAGGCCGGAGCCTGGCCGTGTGGCGGTTGAGCCCGTCAGACGAATGCCACCCGGTCGTTCGGCAGCCGAGCCCCGTCATCCCACCGCCATGCGAGTTGCCGGACGGGATCTCGCCGCTCGTCCTCCCTCGGCGACTCTCGATCGCTCGGCTCAGCCCCGCGTTCCGAGCGCCTGAGTGTCGGCTGTCAGAAATCCCGGGGCGCAGACTAGGCGGACGTCCAGGCGGGCCGGCCCTCGACTCGTTCGGCCTCGTCCTCGCCGGGCCACGGCGGCATCGTCACCGGGACCGCGACCAGCGGATCCGGCCCGACGCTCCGGAACTGGAAGCTCGTCCCGAAGGGGATGACGACACATGTTCCGGCGTCGAGCGGAACCGTGACCTCGGCGGCTCCCCGGCGTCGCCATATCTGGCCGCGGCCGCCGAGCACGTACCAGATCTCCTCGACCGTCCGGTGCCGAACGGCGTCCGAGGTCCGGCCGGCCGCAAGCAGGAAGTGCGCCATCGATCCGCGCTCGGTGGCGAGGAGCACCCGGACATCCGACCCGTCGGGCGCGACGGTCGTCGGGTCGGACGGGAGCCCCGCTGTCGGAAAGGAGTTCACCGGCCCATCATCGCGCCTCGCCCGGGACGGGCGTCGTCAACCCGCGACCCGGGGCTCGACCCGGTCGAACGAGACGCCCCGGTCACGGAGCGAGACCCACGCGTCGTGACCGACGACCAGGTGGTCGAGCACGTCGATGTCGAGCAGCCGCCCGGCCGCCAGTGCCTCGGCCGTCAGGTGGAGGTCGTCCGGCGACGGCGTCGGATCCCCGGACGGGTGGTTGTGGACGAGGATCAGCCCGCTCGCGTTGAGGCGGACCGCGTCCCGGAACAGCTCGCCGACCCGGACGAGCGACGACGAGACGTTGCCCTGGTAGACCGTGACGACCCGCAGGACAACGTTCTTCGTGTTGAGGAGCACGACCCTCAGCTCCTCGCGCTCGAGGCGGCCCATCTGGAGGATCAGCCGGTCGGCGACGTCACGAGGCGCCCGGATCGTCCAGCGCGCCGCCGGCCAGTCGGCCATCAGCCGCCGCCCCAGCTCGAACGCGGCGATCAGCTGGGCGGCCTTGGCCGCACCGACGCCCGGCAGCGACTCGAGCTCGCCGTCGGTCGCCCGGGCGAGCCCCGTCAGGCCGTCGTGGCCGGCGAGCGCGTCCGTGGCGAGGTCCACCGCCGATCGCCCACGGGAGCCGGAGCCCCACAACAGCGCGATCAGCTCCGCGGCCGACAGGCCGCCGGCACCCCGCAGCGCCAGGCGCTCGCGCGGCCGCTCATCGGCCGGGAGCTCGCGGATCGCCCGTCCGCCTGCCATTCGATCGAGCCCTCGGGCTGGCGGCGGGAAGGTCGTCGCGCGGCTGGACGGGCGTCCCCGGACCCGTACGACGGAAGCCCGCCGATTCCTTCTGCCATCCGGGTCCGGGAACGCGGCGAACCATAGCCGCCAGGCCTCATCCCCGGCTCACCGCCGACTTCACCGCTCGTCGACCGAACCGTGCCTCACCGCTTACGCGTTTGTTGCGCCCCTCGTGGTATGGGGAAGTCTGCACCCGTAGTGGAGGCCATGGCCGGTCATGCCCAAGATCTGGAGTGAGCTCCCTCTCCGCAGATTGAAGGAGCAGGTCGCCGACGTGGCGACCCTCATCTGGGTCCTGTTCTGGGGGACGATCGTCTGGCAGCTGTTCACGTTCCTGTCCGGGTTCGCGGCCGCGGGCCGGGCGGTCAGCGGCGGTGGCCAGACGATGATCGAGAGCGGCCGCGCCCTCGGGTCGTCGCTGGCCGGGCTGCCGCTGGTCGGCTCGCAGGCCCGCGACGTCGCCCAGGAAGCGTTCGCCCGAGCCGGGCGCCCGCTGTCGGATTTCGGGGCGGAGCTCGAGCAGTTCATCGTCGTCGTGGCCCTGGCGATCTCGGTGCTCCTCGCGATCGTGACCCTCGCCCCGTGGCTCGCTCGCTACCTTCCGTGGCGCCTCGACCGGCTGCGCCGCCTGCGAGCCGCGCATCGGGTCATCCGGACGGCGCCGGACATCGCGAGCGGCGAGGTCGAGCGGCTGCTGGCGATGCGGGCGCTCACCACGCTCGAGTACGGGACCCTCCTCGAGTATACGCCGGACCCGTTCGGCGACTGGGCCCACGGTCGCCACGATCGGCTCGCCCGAGCGGAGCTGGCGAGCGTCGGGCTGCGGCCCTGACGGACGGGATCGAGCGGCGCGGATCGCGCCGGCTCAGCCGGCGGGGGGCCCGCCGCGCAACGAAGCCTCGGCGAGCACCAGGAGCAGCCCGTTGAACGCGGCGTGCAGGCCGATGGGTGCCCAGATCGATCGCCGTGACAGGAACAGCCAGCCGAGGGCGAGGCCGACCGGGACCCGGGTGACGAAGGCGACGGCTGCCAGGGCAAGCGCCTGCGTCGGGCTCGTTCCGCCGACCTGGAGCACGTGGACGATCGCGAAGAACAGCGCGCCCTGGACGATCGCCCGCTGGACGCCGTCCGTCAGCCGCCACGCCGTCGTCGCGACGCCGCGGAACATCGTCTCCTCGCCGATCGGGACGAGGACGGCCCCGCCGAGCAGGTTCAGGAGGAGGCCGATCGTCGAGCCGGTCGGCGGCAGCGGTGACTCCGGGACGACCGGCAGGATCAGCGTCGCGATGGCGGCGATGATCACGGTCACGACGATCACGGGAATGGCGTAGGTCATCCCCATCGCGAGCTCCGCCACCGCGGGACGGCCGAGCGGCCGGAACCCCATGTCGGTCCACGACAGGGCGCCGGTGCCAACGAGGAGGAGGCGGGTCAGCGCGAGGTAGGTCGCCTGGATCAGGGCGAGAACGAGAATCGTCGTGGGCATCCCCTCGGGATCCAGCCCGGCGAGGCGAGCGAGGAGCCCGATGAGCGACGCGCCAATCGAGCTGACCGCGACCGACGCCGCGAAGAGGAGGACCGGCGAGGGCCCGGCATAGGCCGCTCCGGCCGCACGGCGCTCGATCGCCTGCGAGCCGGCCATGGAGACCAGTCCGACCGACAGGGCGAGCAGGCCGACGAGGACGAGGACACCCGTGGCCGTCCCGCGCGGGCCGGCGAACCCGATGACGAGGATCCCGAGGCCGAGGATCGTGGCGAGCCAGCCGACCACGAACAGGGCCGGGGCCCGACGCCCCTCGATCGTGAAGGTCGTCAGCCCCTGGACGCGCGGAGATCCGGAAGGCGGTGCCGTCGTCTCGGGGGCAGGAGGCGTCGCCGGCGGGACGTCGCTGGTCATCGGCGCGCCGTCATCCGGCGCTGTCTAGCCCTCGGGTAGGACGTCGGGTGCCGGAATGGGCCCGGTCGCACGAGCCGACGATGCGCGCGACCGCGCCGTCGTCCGATCCGTGCCGGTTCGCCGTTCTATCTCGCCGAATCCCGGCGCGTCGCCGCCACGAGCGAGCCGGCTGGCATCGTCCCCGGCCGGAAGCGGGGTGATCGGCGTGGGGCGGCCACCGGACGAAGCCGCCAGCGCCGCTGCGGGCCGCTCGAAGTCCTTGCCACACCAGGCGCACAGCGACCAGTCCAGCCCGACGAGCCGGCTGCAGTTCGGGCACACCCGGTTGAGGCGCGTCCGACAGGTCGGACAGATGATCCACTCCTCGTGGACGCGGCGGGCACAAGTCGGGCAGCTCTTGATCGCCTCGACCTCGGCCAGCAGGGCCTCCTCGGCGAGGTTCCGTTCGTAGACCTCGCCGATCTTCTCGTGCGGGCGGATGATCTTGTAGACGAAGATCGCGAGCGGGAAGAAGATCGGGGTGAAGACGATGATGAAGCTCGCCGCGACGTAGGGCAGGATCGGGTTCTCGGTCCGCTGCTGCATGTCGCGGAAGGCCCAGTACGCGCCGGCCAGCCAGAGGATGATCAGGTAGACGACGATCGCCTGGAGCGCGAGTTGGACGATGGGGCTGCCGAAGAACCCGGCCAGAGCCTTGCCGATCTCGCCGAAGATCTGGTCCATGCGGCTGGCTGCCTGCCTCTGCTAGTTGATCAGGGCACTGACGACGGCGGACCGCACCCCCGCCACGACGGCGGGCCGGCATCCGGCGCAGTGTAGCAGGGGGCGTGGGTCGCCCCCCTCGGCTCCGCCGCTAGACGGGCGGCTCCGTCCGTTCGTGACGGCGGGCGTCGAGGGCCCCGCCGATCGCGAGAACGATCGCCCCCGCGAGGACTGTCCAGACCCCGACTGACCGGCCGAGCACGCCGAACAGATACGGCCACATCAGGCCGACGAGGAGGATGGCCGCGGCCATCCCGGCCCCGCCGATCGGGACCCTCGCCAGGGCCCCGCCGCCGACCGCCAGGCCGATGAGCCCGGCGAGCGCGAGGACGATGATCCAGTGGCCGGGCCCGGCGAGACCCCAGCGCGTCCAGTAGTCCCCGATCAGCCCGCTCCCCGCGAGGACGTTCGCCCAGGGTAGGAGGAAGCCCAGCCCGGCGATCGCTGCGCCGACGCCGACGAGCCGGCGGGGCATGCCCGGCGTGAGCCCGAACGCGTCGAGCGTGTCGGTCAGGGAGACGCGGCTCGGGCGATCCGGCTTCGTGCGGACGGCGGGATCGTGATCATGGCCGGTTCCGACCTGGCCATTCCGGGCGCTCGCCGGGGCGTCGAGCGGCGGCAGGACGGCGGACGGCGCGAGGTAGGCGCCGGCGGGCGTTCGGACCGGGGGCAACGGCGCCGTGCCGTGGTCGCCGGCCGGGGGCCAGGCCGGCCCGGGAATCGGAGCGACCGCCGCAGATGCGATCCGGTCTGGCGCGGCATGGGCCATGCTGGCAGCGGCGGTGGGTCGGATCGGTTCGAGCACGGCGGCCGCTCGATCCGCGGCCTCGACCGTGGCGGGTGCGGCCGGCAGCGCCGCGACCTCTGCGGGCGGCGCGTCTTTCGACCTCGTCGGCCGCGCCTGCATCATCGGCGCGACAGCCTGAGCAGGCGCGACGGCCGGGTCGACGGCGGGCGCCTTCGTCCGGCGAGGCCGCTTCGCAATGCCGTTTCCAGACGGGCTGCTCGCGGACGGCGTCGCGCTCGCCACCGCCGTCTCGGCGGAGGCGGTCGCCTCGACGGTCTGCTCAGCGCCCGTCGTCGAGGTCGTCGGCCAGCTCCGCGGCATCGTGCCGACGGCAGCGAGGAGTGCGCCGCACTCGGCGCAGGCGTACCGGCCAGGACCGGCGGCGGCCCCGCATTCTGGGCACACGGCCGTCTTCGTCGCCATTCACGAACCTCAGGTCGCCGGCCGAACTTCCGGGCCGGGCCTACAGGCTGCCACCCTCGTTGCCGGCCGACCAATCCCCCGGTCGGTGGTGCGTGGATGCCCCGAATGTCCCGCCGCCTGCCGCTCCATCCCGGACTTCCGGGTGGTCCGCGGGCGATTCCTCGGTCGCCAAGGCGCGCTCCACCTCGAACGTCATCGCGACGCTCCGCCACGAATCGATGAGCCCGGCCACGACGAGCGCGAGGCACCACGCCGCGGCGAACGAGGCGAGGGCGAGCCCGATCGCGACCGGATCGGCGGGGATGTCGGCGAGCCGTGCCCGGGTCGTCGTCCAGGCGAGCGCGACCGCAGCGAGCATCGCCCCGAGATCCACGGCGAGGACGCCCGCCGTGAGCAGGGCCGGCAGGAGCGACGATCGCGGCCGGAACAGCAGGTCGGCGTAGCCGCCACCCACCGCGCGGAGCACGGACTCGTGAGCGATGACGATCCGCCGGGCGGCGATCCCGCCGGCGACCTCCCCGACGAGCCAGGTGACGATGATCGCCAGGATCGGACCAATCGCGCCGGCCACGATCCGGAGCGGCAGCGGCGTCACGATCTCGGACGGGTTCGTGAGCTCGATGTAGGTGACGCCGACGATCGCCATGGAGCCAAGCGCGATCGCCACGACGAGTGGGACGTGGGCGACGAAATGGGCGGCCGTCACGCGGGCGATGGGCCATCGCCCGGCCCCCGCGTCCGGCGCTGTCCGCAGGCCCTCCTCGGCGGCCGCCCGCCGCGCGTCACGGATCAGCACGACCTCCGTCGCCGCCCCGATCCAGCCGCCGGCCACGAGCCATGCGACGAGGCTGATCGCGCCGACGAGCAGGAACGCCAGGAAGATCGGCGTGACGCCGCCGAACACGATCGGCCGGATCAGGGGCTCGACGACGTTCGACAGCGCCAGCGGCGATGGCAGCGTCACGACCGCCAGGAAGAACAGCAGGATCCCGCCCCGGGCCAGAAAGCCCGCCAGCCCGAGCAGCCACCAGGCCGGTCGCCCGAGCGCGACAAGGAGGGCGGCGAGCGTCGCGCCGCGGGTCGTCATCCCGCCGCGAGTCGTCATCCGCCCCCGGTCAGGGCCTCGAGCTGGGCGAGAGCCTCGCGGACGAGCTCCAGCTCGGCGCCATACCGCGCGAAGTCGCCGTCCCTGAGCGCCTCCTGGGCCAGCTCGAAGTGCTTGTTGGCGTACTCGACGAGCGCCCGGACGTCGCCGGCCGGCGGGGACGGTTGGGGTCCCGGCGAGCCACTCGGCGGGGGTGACCCGCCGGGCGGCGAGGCGCTCGGGGTCGGCGTGGGGGTCGGGGTCGGGCTCGGCGCTGGACCGCCGCCGGTGCCCTGCTCGGCCAGGAACCTGGTGAGCGCCTCGGACAGGGTCGCCCCCCAGACGACGTGGGTCGACGACGCCACGACGATCCGCTCGAACGCCGGGAACTTCGCGCTGTTCGAGCGGAGGTAGACCGGCTGGAGGTAGATCAGCGAGTCGCCGACGGGCAGGACGATCAGGTTGCCGCGGACAACGGTGCTGCCGGACTGGTTCCACAGCGTGATCTGTTGGCTGATGTCGGGATCGATGTCGATCTGGGCCTCGACCTGGGCCGGCCCGAACACAGTGGTCTCGCTCGGGAAGCGGAAGACCGTCGTCTGGCCGTAGTCGCGCGGCCCGTTCCGGGCCGCGACCCAGGCGATCATGTTCGGCCGGCTCGCCCGGATCATCGGCTGGAGGAGGAGGAACTCGGCGTCCTCGGCGCCGGGCATCCGCATGACCACGTAGTAGGCCTCGCTCGGCAGGCTCTGCTCGTTCGTCTGTCCGATCGGGACCGTCCACAGGTCGTTCTGCGAGTAGAACGTGGCTGGGTCGGTGACGTGGTATCGGCCGAAGACGCGCGTCTGGACGTCGAACAGCTCCTCCGGCACGCGCAGGTGCGGCACCAGGTCGGCCGGCAGGTCGGTCAGCGGCCTGAACAGGCTCGGGAAGACGCCTTGCCAGGCTCGGATCAGCGGGTCGCGCGGATCGGCAACGTAGAAGGTCGTCGTCCCGTCGTACGCGTCCATGACGACCTTGACGCTGTTCCGGATGTAGTCGAACGGCTCATCGCCGAGACCCGTCGGCGGCGGCAGGTCAGTGGGCGGGTCGAAGGACTGCGCGTTGGGGAACTGGTCGGTCGTCGTGTAGGCGTCCTGGATGTACTTGAGGCGGCCGGAACCGTCGACGACGACGTAGGGGTCCTTGTCGTAGCGAAGGAACGGCGCGATCTGCTCCAGCCGATCGCGGATGGATCGGTTCATCAGCACCTGGCTCTGGCTGGTGATCTGGTTGCTGATCAGGAGGTCGAAGTCGCGGAAACGGAGGGCGAACAGGAGCCGCGAGAGGGTCGTGTCGAGCTTGATCCCGGTCGTGCCCGTCCAGCGGGTCGTGACGACGCCCGCGCTGCCGCCGGTGTCGGCCGCGCCTCGCTGGTAGTCGAACTCGTCCTGCTGGGCGCCGACGATCACGTACGACGAATCGCGCTCGCCGAAATAGATCCTCGGCTCGGTGATCTGGGGGGCACCGCCGGTCGACACCGGCGGCATGTTCGAGATGACGAGCTGGGGCTGACCCTGTGACCCGACGGCGCTGACGGGCACCATCGCCGCACCCATGCCGTGGGTGTAGACGAGCCGCTGGTTCACCCAGCCGGTCGCCGAGGGATTCTTGTCGAGGGCCAGCTCCCGGGCGGACAGCATGACCTGGCGAAGCTCGCCGTTGAGCATGTAACGGTCCGTGTCGACGTCGACGAAGTCGTAGTACTGGAGCACCGTCTGGAGCTGGTCCAGCGTGTCGCCGAGCGGCCGGTAGTCCCACAGCCGCGCGTTCGCGAAGGTCTGGGCGTCGCCGTCGACCGCGGCCTGGGTGAGCGGCTGATCGCCACGGTATGGCTTGTCGGTCCACTTCGTCAGGTCGAACGCCAGCCTCGTCATCGAGATGTTGTTGAGGATGTACGGCGACTCGAGCACCTGCTGGTTCGGGATCACCGAGAACCGTTGGACGATCTCCGGATAGATCCGTCCGATGGCGATCGAGAGGAGGAACCACACAGCGGCCGTGACCGCGACGGGCCACAGGACGCGGGCGAACGCGCCCCCGACGAGCAGGGCGGCCGCAATCGCCGACACGAAGGTCAGGATGTCGTAGGCGACGAACTGGGCGTTCTGGTCGGTGTAGCTGACCCCTGTCGCGACGCCCCGCGAGCCGTGGACGAGATCGAGCTTGTCCAGCTGGTAGCCGAGCGCGATCGTCAGCAGGAAAAGGCCGGCCAGGACGCCGAGATGGACCCGGACGCGCGTGTCGAAGACCGCCGCGCCGGCCATCGCCGACAGCAGGTAGCGCGCGCCGGCGACCACGATCGCGGCCACCAGGAGCGCGTTCGCCTCCGTCTGCACGAGCCGCAGGAACGGCAGGTCGAACAGGAAGAACGAGATGTCGCGGCCGAAGACCGGGTCGGGGACGATCGCGCCCGACGGATCGTAGGGAACCCGGTGCAGCCACAGGAGGATCGTCTCCCAGCTCCCCGTGATCGATCCCGCGACGCCGAGCGACACGAGGCCGACGACGATGATGATCACGACGCGCCCGAGCGGCACGGGGTCGGGCAGCTCGACCGGACTGACGTCGACGGGCTCGCGGGGCTCGCGCCGGCCGCGCCACGGGTCCCACGGCCCGCGCCCTCGACCGCCCTCGGCGTTGGCGGCGGCCTCGTTCAGCCGGTCGATCCAGCTGCGGAGCGTTCCGCCCCGGCCGGCCTCGACGGGTGGGACGAGCCGGCCGGCGAGCCAGACGTTCCCGAGCAGCACCGCCAGCGCGACGACGAGCCCGGCGACGAACAGGCCGACCTGGACACCCACTCGGGTCCAGAACACGCCGTCGAAGCCGACGCTCTTGAACCAGATCGCGTCGGTCCAGAGCTGGATGCCCACGACGAGCATGAGGACGACGAAGACGATCGCGACGACGACCACGGCGGTCGTGAATCGCGATCGGATCGACGGCGCTCCATCGCGAGGGCCGCCGCTCGACCGACGCGGACCGCCACGCCGGCCGCGGCCACCGCCGCCTCCGATCGCCGGCCCACGGCCCAACGGGCGGAGTCGAGGCGGCTCGTCGTCCTCCACGAGCCTTGGCCGGGAGGCGGGCCTGAACGTTCGATCCGCTTCGCCGTTGTCGGCGTCGCCGGGTTCGACGGGCTCCTCGTCGGCCTCGCCGGCCGGCTCGTCGGCGCCGCTGTCTCGATCGCGATCGTCGGGTCGGCCCGGCCTTCGACCTGCCGCTTCGGCCTGACGACGCCGAAGCTCCTTCATGAACTCGTCGAAGAGATCACCCACCTCGTGGGCGAGTCTAGCCTAGGCGCGAGAAAGCCCCTCCGCGGCTCGGCGGAACGCGGCCAGGACGGTCTCGGCCAGCTCGTTCGGACGCATCGTCGCCGCCCGCATCGGCTCCCAGCGGAAGGCGGCTCGGACCGCGACCGGAACCCGCCATGGCCGCGTCGGATCCTCGGCGGGCACCACGGTCGCGAGCCGGATCGACAGACGCCCGTTCTCCTCGAGGATCAGCCCGCTCAGGCCACCGGCGAGGGCCGGCCCAAGGAGGGCCAGCGGCGGATCGGGTCGCGGGCCGGCGCGCGGGGCGAGGTCCACGAACGACACGATCCCGTCATCGTCGGCGACCCAGGCGATCGCCAGCCACCACCCGTCGTCGGACGTCGTCGGCCGGGTGAGTCCCGCCCGGAGGGAGCGCCCGTTCGCCTCCAGCGCGTGCTCGCGGATGAACGATGGGCCGGGCGCGGGCAGGCGGGCAGGCACGGCGGAAGGGTAGCGGCTGTCGGGGTCGTGTCCGGCAGCCGTCCCGACCGGGCGTTTCAGTCGGGCGGCGCCTCGCCGTCGCTGCCGGATGCCGCGGGAGCGGCCTCGGTCGTTGGCCCCGGCTCGGCTTCGACGGTCTGGGGAGGCGGCGTCAGCGGCCGGCCGCCTTCGACAGCGGAATCGGCGGCCAGGGCTTCGGCCTCGGCCTGGGCGTTCGCGACCTGGGCCTCGAGCTCGAGCCGCAGCATCTCGAGGCGAACCTCTGCCGGTGGCGGCGCCAGGGATCCGGGAGTCGGTGCCGCTTCCTCCTCGCCCTCGTCGTATTCGCCGCTGATCCACGACAAGAGCCGCCCGCCACGCGGCCGGGTGCGACCACCGGAGCGAGCATTGCGGAGGATCGCGTCGGCGTCGATCGCCGTCAGGCCCGGGACGGCCGCCTCACCTTCGCCGACGAGGGTCGCGCCGCACGATGGGCAGGTGGTCTCGTGCGTCGACGGCAGGGTCGCTGAGCACCACATGCAGCGGTACTCGGGCGTGGTCTCTCCGGGCGGCGTCGCGTCGTCCAGCATGCCGCTCACTCTAACTGCTCGGTCGACCCCGCGAACCCCCCGATTCGGCTAACGCTCACCCCTACTGCGTTCGTCGCGGATGGCCGTCGAGGGCGAGGCGCCGGAGAGGACCGGAGCGAGCGCACTTGAAGGTGCGTGAGCGAGGACCGCAGCCGGCAACAAAGCCGTCGGCGTCCAGGCGCGACAGCCGTGGTTCGAACAACTACTCCCATTCGATGGTGGCCGGGGGCTTTGATGAGATGTCGTAGACGACGCGGTTCACGCCCGGCACCTCGTTGACGATCCGGCTCGAGATCTTGCCCAGGACGTCGTACGGCAGCTTCGCCCAGTCGGTGGTCATCCCGTACTCTGACGTCACCGCTCGGATCGTGACGACGTTGGAGTAGGTCCGGCCGTCACCCATCACGCCAACCGAGCGGACCGGCGTCAGGATCGCGAACGACTGCCAGAGGCTGCGGTACAGGCCGGCCGCCTTGATCTCGTCGATGACGATCCAGTCCGCCTCGCGGAGGGTGTCGAGCCGCTCGGCGGTCACCTCGCCGATGATCCGGATCGCCAGCCCGGGCCCGGGGAACGGCTGGCGGAGGACCATCGCCTCCGGCAGCGCGAGCTCCAGCCCGACGGCCCGCACCTCGTCCTTGAACAAGTAGCGCAACGGCTCGATCAGCTGGAACCGGAGGTCGGCCGGCAGGCCGCCGACGTTGTGGTGGGTCTTGATCTTCTGGGCCGCCTTCGTCTCGGAGGTCGCGCTCTCGATGACGTCCGGGTAGAGCGTCCCCTGCGTCAGGAAGTCGATCCGGCCGAGCTTCTGCGACTCCTCCTCGAAGACCCGGATGAACTCGTCGCCGATGATCTTCCGCTTCTGCTCCGGGTCCTCGACGCCGGCCAGCCGATCGAGGAATCGCCTTCGGGCATCGACCATGACGAGGCGCATGCCGAGGTGCTCCTCGAACGTGACCCGGAGGAGCTCCGACTCCTTCTTCCGCATGAGCCCGTGGTCGACATAGATGCAGGTCAGGCGGTCGCCGACCGCGCGATGGACGAGCGCGGCGGCGACGGCCGAGTCGACGCCGCCCGAGAGGGCGCAGATCACGAGACCGTCCGAGCCGGTCTCGCGTGCGTGCGCGTCGACCCGCCGGCGGATCCCGGCGACCGTCTGCTCGATGAAGTTGGCCGGGGTCCAGGTGGGCGAGGCTCCGGCGATCCCGAGCACGAAGTTGCGGAGGACGTCGCGGCCGGCCGGCGTGTGGACGACTTCGGGATGGAACTGGATGCCGTACAGGCCGCGGTCAGGTGCGGCCAGCCCGGCAACGGGCGAGGAGCCGGTCTGGGCGGTCGAGCGGAAGCCCTCCGGCAGCCGGGTGATCGAGTCGCCGTGGCTCATCCAGACCGGCTGATCGCGATCGAGGCCGGTGAAGAGGCCGTCGTCGTCGGTGATCGTCACGGTCGCCGGGCCGTACTCACGCTTTGCCGCCGGCAGCACGTCGCCGCCGAGCTCGCTCGCCATCAGCTGGGCCCCGTAGCAGATCCCGAGCACCGGAATTCGCCCCGACCAGACACCCGCATCGGGCTTTGGCGCGTCGGAGTCGTATACGGAGTTCGGGCCGCCCGACAGGATGATCGCCTTCGGACGGCGGCGCTCGATCTCCTCCCACGGCGTGTCGTGCGGGATCAGCTCGGAGTAGACGTTCAGCTCGCGGACGCGCCGCGCGATCAGCTGGGCGAACTGACTTCCGAAGTCGAGGACGACGACCGAATCCGGCTCGCCGGCTTCCGGGAGTCGCGACGGCGAACGGTCCGGCGCGGGCGCTTTGAGGGCGGTCTCGAGGTACGCCTCGACCTCGGCGTCGTCCGGGGCGAGGACCCGATGGCCGGCGTTGGCCGGCTCGCCGTGGACGGTCTTGCCGCGCTGGCCGGCGTCTGCCTCGGCGCGCTGGCCGGCGTCACCCCCGGGGCGCGTCGATGGCTCCTGGTCCGCCTCGGCCAATCTCGTCCTCCGCCGCCCGGCCTGCGTGCCGAGAAGTCTAGCGGTCGAGCGGACGGACCGGGGCCGCGGCTCAGTCGCGGTTGCGCATCGCCTCGGCTGCCATGTCGAAGTAGGCCCGGAGTCGATCGCCAACCTCGGGTGGCGGGTCGGCCGCGGCGATCGCCGCCCGCATCCGGGCGAGCCAGGCATCCCGCTCGGTGGACCCGATCGCGAACGGCGCGTGACGCATCCGCAGGCGCGGCTGGCCGCGCTCCGCGTCGTACGTCTGCGGACCGCCCCAGTACTGGGCGAGGAAGAGCGTCAGCCGCCGCCGCGCGCCGGCCAGGTCCGGCTCGGGATAGACCGGCCGCAGGACGGGATCCTCGGCGACGCCCGAGTAGAACTCCCCGACGAGCCGCTCGAAGAACGGGCATCCCGCCGGCGCGGTCGTACAAGTTCTGCTCTTCGGTCACCCGCCGAGTCTATTTCGGGCCGCCCTCGCGACGCCTGCAACCCACGCCCTGAATCGAAACGACCGACCCGCTGGTGCGGTCGGTCGTCTCGGGAGCGGCGTATTCGGTTGTTCTTCGATTGTTCTTCAGTTGTCGGACGCGACGGGATTGTCCGGCGCGTGATTGACAGGGATCTGAGAAATCGTCAGGCGGCGGGAGCCAGGAACATCGGGATCCGCCAGTCCGCGTCCGGGGCAACCGAGCGGTTCGCCGTCTCGCCGTGGTCCCGAGCCCAGGCGGCGAAGAATGCGGCGCGGCGCTGGGAGACGATCCGGGCGTCCTTGCACGGACAACCCTCGACGAGGCACCCTCGACGGCCCCGGTCATCTGCGTGATGCAAGACCTGCTGGCTGTCCATGAGGCGCGACTCCGATCTCCAAGCGGTGGGCCGGTCATCCGGTCTCCTGGCGAGCACACTAGGCGCCGCTGGCTTACAGCGGCATCGGCGCCCCGCCATGGCTGCATTACGACCGATGACGTAGGTCCTTTCGTTCATAGGACGCAAATGGCCCCCGGCTGTTGCGCCGACATCACAAAGCCGGAGACGTCGGCTTGCCGACACGTGGAGACCGCAGATGACGTATTCGATCGTGGCTCGCGATCCCTCGTCCGGCCGCTTCGGCATCGCGATCCAGACGTGCTGGCCGTTCGTCGGCGCCGGCTGTCCGTGGGTCGAGTCCGGTGTCGGGGCAGTTGTCACGCAGTCGTTCACCGAGGAGGCCCACGGGCCGAACGGGCTGACGCTCCTGCGGACGGGCGTCGGCGCGGGCCACGCCCTGGACCGCCTCGTCGAGTCGGATCCGGGCCGATCGGTTCGGCAGGTCGGAATCGTTGATCGCGCCGCCGGTGCGGCGTCGTACACCGGCGATCGGTGCGTGGAAGCGGCCGGCGACGTCACCGGCGACGGCGTCGCGATCCAGGCGAACATGATGGAGCGGCCGACGGTCTGGCCGGCGATGCTCGCCGCATGGCAGGCGCCCGCCGTGTCGTTCGTCGAGCGGCTGCTCGCGGCGCTGCGGGCCGCGGAGCGTGTGGGCGGGGACATCCGCGGCCGGCAGGCGGCGGCGCTCGTCGTCTCCGGCGGACCGGACGAGCCTCCCTGGAAGCGTCAGTTCGATGTTCGCGTCGACGACCACCCCGCACCGCTCGACGAGCTCGAGCGGCTGGTCCGCCTCCAGCTGGGCTTCGACGCGCTCGATCGCGCCGAGGACCTCGCCAAGGCCGGGGACGCCGATGGCGCGCGGCAGGCCGGCGAGGAGGCGCTCCGCCTGGCGCCGGGGGACGACCAGGTGCTGGTCTGGCAGGCGATCGGCCTGGCCGGCGCGGGCATGACCGAGCCGGCACGCGCGATGCTCGACGAGGCGGTCGCGGAGAACCCACGCTGGCCGGAGTTCGTTCGCCGGTTCGCGCTGAGCAACGCCCAGCCGGAGCTCGTCGACGCGGCTGAACGCCTGCTCGACGGTTGGTCAGCCGGCTGACCGGACGCCGAACGACCGAACCGGTCGGCCTTCCGACGGTCCGGTCGCTTGGCTGCTGCAACGCTGTTCGATTGTTCTTCGATTGTTCTTCGATTGTTCTTCGGTTGTTGGGGACATCGGTCACCCTACGACCGGTCGTCGGAGCCGCCCACCGACATGCGACGGCGTCCGGTCTAGGGCGAATGACGTAGACGGACGGGGGCCGGGGCTGCGGTTTCGGGGAGAGGTGCCGGGAACGACGAAGCGGCGCCGGGAGGAGGAGTCGGCGCCGCTTCGATCGGATTCGTCGACGACCGAGGGAGGAGGAGGGAGGGAGACCTTCGGCCGTCGACGAGTATTCAGTTGGCGTTCGTTGTCGGGGACGGCGGACGCCCCCGTCAGCGCGAGCGAGTGGCCCGGGATCGGGTCCGCGACCGCCGGGATCCGCCGAGCTGAAGCGCGGCGAGATCGAGGACGATCAGCGCTCCGAGTGACACGATCAGGGTCCCGATTGGGTCCATGCGGTCCGTCCCGTTGTGGCCATCGGCAGGTGCCGTACCCATATGCTGCCGGGGCCCCCGTTGCATCGCCATCGTCCGAACGTAAGGGAGGACCTGAGACGGATGACGTATTCCTCGAAGGAGCGTGGCGTCGAGGCACCGCCGCATCGCAGCCACGTTGCGCGCGGCGGTCAGCCGTCCTTCGTCGGGGTCAGGGCGAAGACCGGACCGCCGCCGAGCCGCTCGGAGGGTGCGCCGTAGCGGAGGATGAGCTCGCGGACCGCCCGACTCCGGCGCGGATCGCGCTCGTCGAGGAGGACCGCGGTGGCGCTGAACGTCCGCGATCCGACCGTGACTTGGACGGGGCCGGCCTCGGCTTCGAGGTTGCGCGACCAGGCCGCGTCCGGATCGGCCGCGGCGATCAGCAGCTCGCCGCCCGGCTCCTCGATGAAGCCGACGGTCACCGAGCGTGGAACGCCGGAGCGGCGGCCGCGCAGCTCGAGCCGGGCGAAGCGACCCTGCCGGACGAGTTCGTCATCCATCGCGGGGATCGCGCCGGGCGATGGGATCTCGGCGGCCGGTCAGCGGCTCCGCTGCCAGGCCTTGCCTTCGCTCGCGACTGCCGGGGCAAAGACCATCTCGACCCGCTGCAGGTCCTTGATCGTGCGGGCGCCGAGGGCGGCCATCGACTGGCGGAGGGCGCCGATGAGGTTCTCGGACCCGTCGGAGACGCCCGCCGGGCCGAGCAGGATCCGCTCCAGCGAGCCGATCGTCCCGACGCGGATCCGCGTCCCCCGCGGCAGCGTCGGCGACGGCGCCGCCATGCCCCAGTTCGTGCCACGACCGGGCGCCTCCTCGGCTCGGGCGAGCGGCGACCCGAGCATCAGGACGTCGGCGCCGGCGGCGATCGCCTTGGCCAGCTCACCGCCGCGGCGCATCCCGCCGTCGGCGACGACCGGGACGTACCGGCCGGTCTCGGCCAGGTACGCATCCCGCGCGGCGGCGACGTCGCTGATCGCGGTGACCTGCGGCACCCCGATGCCGAGGACCTCCCGCGTCGTGCAGGCGGCCCCCGGCCCGACGCCCACGAAGACCGCCGCGGCGCCCTGCTCCATCAGGGCGAACGCCGCTTCGCTGTTGGTCGTGTTGCCTACGGCGACGGGGATCGGCATGAACCGGGTGAAGTCGGCGAGCGACAGGGGGTCGTACCCGGTGGCGAGGTGGCGCGCGCTCGAGACCTGGCTCTGGACGAGAAACAGGTCCGCCCCGTGCTCGGCGCTGAACGGTCCGAAGCGCCGGGCGGCGGCCGGCGTCGCGGCGACGGCCGCCTTCGACCCCGCGCCGTGGATCTCCCCGATCCGCCTGGCGATCAGGTCCTCGCGGACGGGCTCGGCGTAGGCGCCCGAGAGCACTTCCTGGACGTCCTCGTCGGGCGCGGCCGCGATCCGTGCGAGGACCGCGGCCGGCTCGTCGTACCGGGTCTGGAGCCCCTCAAGGTTGAGGACGGCGAGGCCGCCGAGGGCCGCCATCCGACCGGCCATGGCCGGGTCGACCACGGCATCCATCGCGGCGGCCAGGATCGGGATGGCCAGGTCGATGCCGGCGAGGGTCTGGCGGAGATCGACGTCGGCCGGCTCGATCGTGTCCGTGCCCGGAGCGAGGGAGACATCCTCGAAGCCGTACGTCGGGCGGAGGTTGTCGACCTTGGAGCGGAAGACCCGCCGGCTGGCGGAGCGGCTGGCGGTCTGGTCGAGCACGGACGGCCTCCTGGCGAACGGTCGCGCGGATTCTAGCGGAGGCCACCCGGTCGGGCGGCGAGATCCGCTCCCGGTCGTGCGCCGAAGAGCTCCGCGATCCGATGGAGCTGCTCGAGGTGCATGACGTCGTGGACGCCGGCGAAGAGCAGCCACTCGCCGCACCGAAGCCGGCCGACGAGTGGGTGCTCCAGGGGGCACTCCCTGATCTCACGGCCGGCGATCTGGCGGGCCGACCTGGCGATGATGCGCTGGCTCTGGTCGATCTTCCCGACGAGGCCGGCGCGATCGAGGTCCGCCGGGCCCGGCACGCCGGGAACCACGACCGGCGCGTCGTTCGGCCAGCGATCGGAGGCGGCGAGCGCCGCGGCCATGACCAACCCTGCTCGGGCGGCGGCGTCGTGGCCGATCGCCTCCGCGACGGTCCAATCGGATTCGCCACCCGGGAGGCCAAACGCGTCGTCCGGGAGGGACTCGACGATCTCGACGAGGGCGGCCGCCGTCGCCTCCAGCTGGGGAAGGATCCGGTCGGTCGACCCCGCGACCGTTCGGCGACGAACCTCGCGCCGGACGCTGAGGAGTGCCTTGGTCTCGATTCCGCGCCAGGCCGCGACGACGTCGGGTGCGCCGACAGCCAGGGCGTCGACCCAGGTCGTGGTCATCGTCCACAGGGTAGTCGCCGGCATGCCGACAATGGCGCCGTGAGAGGGCCGAGTGTCTGAGCCGGACTCCCCGGGAGGGAGCGCTGATCCGCGACTCGGGCTCCGGGCCAATGCCGCCCAGTTCGCGCTGCTCGTCGTCGTCAACGCCCTCGTCGGCGGGATGGTCGGCCAGGAGCGGACCGTCCTGCCGCTGATCGCCCACGAGACCTTCGGGCTCGATGGTGCCGCCGCGGCGATGACCTTCGTCGCCGCATTCGGTCTGTCGAAGGCCACGACGAACCTCGCCGCGGGCGCCCTGGCGGATCGATTTGGGCGGAAGCCGGTCCTGATTGCTGGCTGGCTGATCGGGCTGCCCGTCCCGCTCCTGATCCTCGCCGCGCCCTCGTGGTCCTGGGTGATCGCGGCGAACATCCTGCTCGGCGTGAACCAAGGGCTCACCTGGTCGACGACGGTCGTGATGAAGGTCGACCTGGTGGGGCCCGCCCGCCGCGGCCTCGCGACCGGGTTGAACGAGGCCGCGGGCTATGGCGCGGTCGCCGTGACGGCGCTCGCCACGGGATGGATCGCCGCCGCCGCGGGCCTCCGTCCGGGTCCCTTCCTGCTCGGGCTGGCCTACGCGATCCTCGGGCTCGGCCTGTCGATCGCGTACGTCGGCGAGACGCGCGGGCACGTGGCGCGTGAGCAGCTGGCCCGATCCGACCCGGCGATTCGCTGGCGAGACGTCCTCGCCCGGACGACGCTCCGCGATCCCAGCCTGTCGGCCGCCTCCCTGGCGGGCTTCGTCAACAACCTGAACGATGGGATGGCCTGGGGCCTCCTGCCCCTGTTCTATGCAGCCTCGGGCCTGTCCCTCGGGGAGATCGGTGTCCTGGCCGCGGCGTATCCGGCGACATGGGGCGTTGCCCAGGTCGGGACGGGCGCCCTGTCCGACCGAATCGGGCGGAAACCACTGATCGTGGCCGGGATGCTCATCCAGGGTGGGGCGATCGCCGGGATCGCTCTCGGCGCCGGATTCCTCGTCTGGCTCCTTGCCGCGATCGTGCTCGGGCTCGGCACCGCAATGGTCTATCCGGCGCTCCTCGCCGCGGTCGCCGACGTCGCTGCCCCCTCCTGGCGGGCCTCGGCCATCGGCGTCTATCGCCTCTGGCGCGACCTCGGGTTCGCGGCCGGTGCCGTCGTCGCGGGCGTCGGGGCGGACGTGCTCGGAATGCCGGGCGCGATCGGGCTCGTCGCGCTGCTCACCGCCCTGGCCGGCCTCGCCGTCGCTCTCCGGATGCGAGAGAGCCGCTGAAGGAGAGCCGCTGAGGGCGTCCGGCGCGCGTTCCGCGCGGCCACGCGGGCATGTGCATCAGCGGTGGCCGCTCGCCATCTTCACGGCCTCCGGTCGCCCGCGAAGCCGGGCCATCGCGACGATCCCGATGGCCGGCCCCCCGGCCAGGATGAGGAAGGCGATGCGCCAGCCGTCGCCGGCCGGTGCGAGGATCCCGAGCCCCAGGATCGTGACGCCGGTGAGGATGAAGCCTGCGGCCAGCTGGAGGGAGAGGGCGGACCCGGCCGTTCCGGGCGGTGCCAGCTCGGACACCGCCGCGGAGAACTGCGCCGAATCCGCAACCACCGTGATCCCCCAGGCAATCGCGAGGGCGAGAACGGCCGGCGGGGCAGCCCCGAACAGGAAACCGATCGCCACGGCCGACCCGCCGCTTCCGGCCATCGCCGCGATCGTCAGCCGCGTCCGGCCGAAGCGGTCGGCGAGGATCCCCGCGACGACGCAGCCGACGCCACCGCTCGCGACGACGATGAACGACGCGGCCGCGCCGGCGGCCGGGTCCGTCGTTCCCGCTGCCACGAACGACGCGGCGAGGAACGCCGGCACCCACGTCCACATCGCGTACAGCTCCCACATGTGACCGAGATAGCCGAGGTTCGCCAGCCGAACGGACGGCTCGCGGAAGGCCCGGATGGCGGCGGACGGGCTGAACCGTGAAGCCGGAACCTCAAGCGGCCCGCTCCGTCCGGCGACCCCGACCAGCAGCCCACCGGCGACCGCGATCGCGCTCGCGATGGCGACCGTCGGCTGCCAGGCGAGGCCGTTCGTCGCGCCGACCGCGCGGATCAGGTGCGGCAGAGCGGATCCGACGGTGAGCGCCCCGATCAGCGCACCGACCGCCAGTCCCCGCTCCCGGCGGAACCAGCCCGACAGCATCTTCACCGCGACGGGATAGACCGCCGCCAGTCCGGCGCCGGTCAGCGCCCGCCACGGGAGCGCGGACGCCGGGTCCGCGGCCAGAGCGGCGAACCCCAGGTTGCCGATCGCCGCCACGATCGCGCCGCCGACGAACAGCCGCGGCCCGTCGATGACGTCGGCCGCCCCGCTCAGGGCGAGGACGATGGCCGCCGCGGCGAACCCGAGCTGGACGGCCACCGTGAGCAGGGGCAGGTCCAGACCGGTGGGCTGCCAGGCGCGTTCCAACAGCGGACCGACTGCCGACGCCGAGAACCACGGTGCGAAGGCGAGGAGCACGCCGCCGCTGATGATCGTGAGCTGGCGCCAGCGACCGGGCGCCTCCGCTTCGAGCTCCTGCCCCACGCCGGCGACTGGGGCAGGCTGGTTCACTCCGGCCGCATCGTGTAGACGAGGCACTCGCCGCGGAGAACCTCCGTGCCGTCGCTCCGGCGGGCGACGCAGCGAAGCCTGGTGATGGGCTTGTCCGCCCGCGCCTCGATGACCTCCGCCTCGGCAGTGACGGTGTCCCCGATCGGGACGGCCGCCGGGTAGTCCCATTCCTGGTGGAGGAACACCGAGCCGGGCCCCGGCAGGACCTCGGCGACCAGGGCGTTGAACAGCGCCGTCGTCAGGCCGCCGTGGACGATCAACCCGCCGAGCTTCGTTCGCTCGGCGAACGCTACGTCGAAATGGAGCGGGTTCCGGTCACCGCTGATCCGGGCGAACGCCTGGACGTCGTCAGCGGTGATCGTCCGGGTCCAGGTCGCTCGCGCGCCGACCGCGGGCGGCTCCCACGCCACGTCGTCAGATCCGCTCGTAACGCTCGACGGGCAGGACGAAGACGGTCGCTCCGCCCACCTCGACCTCGAGCGGATACGGCATGAAGAACTCGCCCGGCTCCATGATCGGCGGCATCGGGTTCACGACCTGGGTCCGGGCGTGACACGTCTCGCGAACGATCTCGAGGACGGTTTCGACCTGGTCGTCGTCGACGCCGAGGATCACGGTCGCGTTCGATTGCTTGAGGAAGCCACCCGAGCTGGCGAGCCGCGTGGCGCGGTACTCGCGGTCGAGCAACGCGTCGACGAGGGCCCCCGCGTCCTCGTGATGGACGATCGCGACGAGGAGCTTCACGGATCGGAGGATAGCGCCCCCCGATCCGGCTGCGACGCGGTGTACGATGCCGCGGCCGGAGCGCGTGCCCGAAACCCGGCTCCCCTGCGTCCCGCTCGACTGGAGAACGCCGTGCCAGCTTCCGTCGATCGACCCGCGCCGCTCGAGGCCCTTGCCGCTGGCGTCGCCGCGACGCTCCGCGGGGCCGATCTCGACGAGGGTCTCGGCTCGCTCCTCGCGGCGGGGATCGCCGCGCTCGACGCCAGGAGCGCGATGGTCAGCCTCCAGGACCCCGATCGCCCGGCGCCGGAGCTTGCCCTCACCGTGGGCCTGGACGAGGCGGCCCAGGCAGCCGCCGTCGCGGCCGTCGCCGATCCGTCCCATCCGTTGACCGCGGCGGGCAGGGATCGGGCCGAGAGTCGGGCCGGAGCGACCGTGGGCTTGCCGCTCATCGCGTCGCGGGCCGGGATCGAGGAGCCGCTCGGGGCGATCGCTCTGACCTTCGCGTCCGAGGCCGACGCCACCGCGGCCGATCCGACCTTCCTGCAGCTCGTCGCGGACGTTGCCGCGCTCGCAGTGGACCGGTCGCGGCTGGCCGCGACCGCTGCCGAGCGGTCCGAGTGGTTCGAACGACTTGCCAACACGGACCCGCTGACCGGTCTCGCCAACCAGCGAACGATCTTGCGGGTCCTCGAGCTGGAGCTCACCCGCGCCGGTCGCCAGGGAGGCGAGGTGTCGGTCGCCGTGTTCGACGTCGACGACTTCGCCGCCACGAACGAGGCGAGCGGCCGAGACGCCGGCGACGATGTCCTTCGGTCGGTGGCGGCGGTCCTCGCCGGCTCGGTCCGACTCGTCGACACGGTCGCTCGCTTCGGCGGCGACGAGTTCCTGCTCGTCGCCCCGGGATCCGCAGGCGCGACCGTCACCCGACGGGTCCTCGACGGGATCGCGGACCTCCCGCCCATCGCCGGCCGGACGATCACGATCACGGCCGGAGTCGCCCGTTTCCCTGACGACGGCACCGGCGTCGAGAGCCTGATCGCGGCGGCCCAGGCCGCGCTCGATCGGGCGAGGGACGAGCGCCGCGGCACGGTCGAGACGACCGAGGCCGGGTCCTGAGGCAGGCCGCGATCCGGATCGCGGCGGCGGGCGCGAAGCCCTAGCCGCTGCTCCCCGGGGGCGCGGCCGCGACACCGGCGCTGACGATCGGACCCTGCGGCGCCGTATTGCCGGGGTTCTGCTCGAGCGTCACCGCGATCGTGGCGCCGGCGGGCGCGGTCGTCGGCTTCGTGGTGAAGCCACGGGTCCCGCCGGCATCCACGTCGAAGTCGCCGAGCGACACCGGCGCGTTCGAGCCGACGATGACCCACGCGGTGTAGACCTGCGTTCCGGTCGTTGCCTGCAGGTCCTGCATCGCCAGCACGACCGACCCATCGGCGGCGACCGCCGCGATGCCGGCTCCGTGCTGTCCCTTCTGCGGGCTGAGGATGACCGTCTTCGCACCGGGCTGACCGGCCGCGTGGACGACCGCGACAACCGCCTGATCGAAGGTCCGCGCCCGGTCGAGCTGGCCCTGGAGGTTCAGGCCCCAGGCGCCGATCGCGACGATCGCGAGGACTGCCGCGATCCGGAGCGCCCAGTCGAACCGGCTCGCCCGGGTCGCCTCGCGACGCTCCGCTCGCCGCGCCCGGTCGCCCGCGTCGGGGAACGTGATCGCCCGCTCGGCCGCCGGGGCCGCCGGTGCCGCCGACATCTGTTCCCCGCGCGCGGCGAGGTCGGCGGCAGCAGCCGCCATGATCCGGTCACGCAACGCCGTCGGCGGCTCGACGAGCTCGGACTCGTCCAGCTCCAGAAGCGCCGGAACCACGCTCCCCAGCTCGCCGAACTCCGGATGCGGCTGGTCGCACGTCGCGAGATGGGCGCGAACCGCCGCCTCCTCGGATCGCTCGAGGGCGCCGAGCACGTAGCCCGCGGCGAGGTCGCGGGCCTGGTCGCAGGTCATCTGCGGCTCGGTCACGACGGCGCGTCCCCGGCGAGGCTCTCGGCCCGGCCCTCGTCACCGCCGAGCGCCCGGCGCAGGGCGAGCAGCCCGAGACGGACACGGCTCTTGACGGTCCCGAGCGGTGCCCCGGTGCGCTCGGCGATCTCCTGCTGAGTCAGCCCTCCCCAGTACGCCAGCTCGATCGCCTCGCGCTGGACGTCCGACAGGGTCGCCAGCGCCGTCGCGATCTCCGCCCGATCGAGGTTGGACGAGACCTCCTGCCAGACGTCGGGCAGGGTCAGCGCCGCCGGCGGGATGTCCTCGCGCTCGGGCAGCTCGGCCGTCGGCCGTCGCCGACGAACCGCGTCGACGGCCCGGTGATGGACGATCGACAGGACCCACGTCTTCACGCTGCCGCGGGCCTCCACGTAGCGCGACGCGTTGCGCCAGACGCCGAGGAAGGCGTCCTGGACGACATCCTCGGCGAGCGAGGCGTCGGTCGTGATGCGGAAGGCGATCGAGTAGGCCATGACGCGGTAGCGGTCGTAGAGCTCCTGGAGGGCATCGAGCTGTCCGGCTGTGACGAGCGCGAGGACTGCCCGGTCGGCGTCGTCGCCGGACGACACCGAGCGTCCGCGAGGGCCGGACGGGCTCTCGTTCACCGGGGGATGCGCACGCTCGCCGGATTCGGTTCACCGCCGGCCGGCGCATCCGCGAAGAGCGGACCGACGGTGCGCAGCACCCGCCGGGCGATGTCGGCGGGGTCGCCCCGGGCGTCGACCACGACGAAGCGGGTCGGCTCGGCGACGGCCATCGCGAGGAAGCCGTTCCGGACGCGCTGGTGGAAGGACACGTCGAAGGCGGTCTCGAACCTGGTCCGGTCGTCGGGTGCCTTGCGCCCGAGACCGAGCTCGACCGGAACGTCGAGGAGGATCGTCCGGTCCGGTGTCAGGCCGCCGGTGGCGACGGCCTCGAGGCGCGCCAGCGTCTCGAGCGGGACGCCGCCGCCATAGCCCTGGTAGGCGCGGGTCGAGTCGGCGAATCTCGCACAGATCACGGTCCTGCCCGCGGCGAGAGCGGGCTCGATCACCTCGCTGACGAGCTGATGGCGCGCGGCATTGAACAGGAGAGCGTCAACGATCGGGTCGACCTCCGGCCGGCCGGCAGCGGGCGCAGCGAGGAGGATGTCGCGGACGCGCTCCCCGAAGACCGTGCCGCCGGGCTCACGGGTCGAGACGACCGCGACGCCGCGGGCTCGGAGCGCCGCCTCGAGGCGGGCCGCCTGGGTGGTCTTGCCGGCACCCTCCGGTCCCTCGAAGGTGATGAAGCGGCCACGGACCGGCGTGCCTGGGCGAGTCACCGGCCGAGTGTACGGCCCGGCCGGGCCGAGCGAGGCGGCGCCGTGATCCGCATCGGTGCGCCCGGCGTACCCTCGGCGTCATGGGACGCGCCATCGATCCTCGCGACCGTCACCGCCTCACCCGCCGGCTCCTGTTCGGGCCTGCGGCCGTGCTGGCGGTCCTGGCCGGTGCCTTCCTGCCTGCGACGGCCGCGGCGCACCCGCTCGGCAACTTCACGATCAACCACTACGCCGGCCTCGCCATCGCCCCGGACCGGGTGGACCTGGACGTCGTCGTCGACATGGCCGAGATCCCGGCCTTCCAGGAGCGCCAGAACGCCGATACCGATGGCGACGGCACCGTCAGCGACGACGAGGGCGCCGCCTGGGCCGCGACGACGTGCTCGGATCTCGCGACGTCGCTGCACCTCCAGGTGGACGGCAGCGCGCTCGTTCCGAGCCCGACCAATTCCGCGGTTTCGTTCCCGCCGGGCGCGGGCGGCCTGTCGACCCTCCGCCTCGAATGTGGCTATCACGACTCGTTCCGCAGCGCCATCACCGGCCGGTCGACGATCACCTTCGTCGACACCTCGTACGCGGAGCGGATCGGCTGGCGCGAGATCGTCGCCACGGGTGACGACGTCATCCTCGACACGGGCGGGCTACCGGCGACGAGCCCGAGCAAGAAGCTGACGAACTATCCGTCGGACATGCTCGCCCAGCCGCTCGACATCCGGTCGGCCCGGATCGAGGTGCGATCGGACCCCGCCGCGGCGAGTGCCGGACCCGGGGCGACGGCGGCACCGGCCGGGCCGGCAGCGGGACCGGCCGGGCCGACGGTCGACTCGCCGAGCGGGGCCGTGCCGGGCGGTGTGGCGTCGGAGCTGCCGGCCGTCATCGTGTCGGCGCTCACTGGCCAGCTGAACCCGTTGATCGTGCTCGTCGCGATCACCGCGGCGGCTTTGATCGGCGCGTTCCACGCCGTCACGCCGGGCCATGGCAAGACCCTGATGGCGGCCTACCTCGTCGGGTCGCGGGGCACGTCATCCCACGCTCTCGGACTCGGCCTGTCCGTGGCGGTGTCCCATACGCTGGGCATCTTCGTGTTGGCGCTCCTCATCGTCGGGGCCCAGGGCCTGGTCGCGCCCGATCTCGTCCAGCGGACGACGCCGGTGATCGCCGCAATCTCGATCATCGCGATCGGCGGCTGGATGCTCCTGACGGAGATCCGACGCCGCGTGGTCACCCGCCGGATGGGCCTCGCCCGGCCGCACGGGCACGACCACGGGCACGTCCACCACGACCGCGACCACGACCACGACCACGACCACGACCACGACCACGACCCGAGCGTCGCGGTTGCCGCCGAGCACGACCACGGCGGCGTCCGCCATAGCCATCTGCCGGCACGAGGGTCGACCCTGTCATGGCGCGGCCTCTTCGTCCTGGGGCTGGCGGGCGGCCTGATCCCCTCGGCGTCGGCGCTCGTTATCCTGCTCGGGTCGATGGCAGCCGGCCGGCCGGCCTTCGGGCTCGTCCTGGTCGTCGCGTTCGGGCTCGGCATGGCGGCGGTGATGACGAGTGTCGGACTGCTGATGGTCTTCGCCCGCGAACGCCTCGATCGGATGCCGAGCCGATCGCGCCTCGGCCGCCTCGCGTCGGCGGCGCCGCTCCTGGCCTCGGTCTTCGTCCTGGGCCTCGGCCTCGTCCTGACGTGGTCGGCCGTCGGCGCGCGGCCGGTCCTGTAGGCGCTGCCGATCCGTATCCCGGCGCGAGTTCCCGCCGGGCGTCACACGAGGAAACCCCGCGCGTTCCCGTCAGGAGCGGTGCGGAGACATTCATGAGGGGCTCGCCTCGGAAATCGACGCCCGACGTCGGCTTCGCCGATCGAGCGTGCGTGGATGTTTGGGCGTCGCGCCTGGAAGGCGCGCGGACCGGGTCAGACCCGCGTGGCGGAAGAGCCGAGCCATCGGAAATAGGGAGAACGCCCGAGCCCGCTGGCGTCCATCGGCTCTGCTACCCTCGGCCTCCCGATGCGTGACCTGAGCGAGCGCTCCCTGGATACGGCGGTGCAGCTCGGCGCATCGTATGCCGACGTTCGGGTCGTCCATCGCCTCGAGGAATCGATCGCGGTCAAGAGCGGTCGAGTCGAGGGCGTCGCCTCCGGCGAAAGCGAAGGCTTCGGGGTCCGCGTCATCGTCGACGGGGGCTGGGGCTTCGCCAGCTCGAGCATCGTGAGCGCGGCCGAAGCGGACCGGGTCGCGGCCGAGGCCGTCCGGATCGCGCGGGCGTCGGCCACGGCGCTGCGAGAGCGGGTCCGCCTGGACGATCGCCCGCCGGCACGAGGGACCTACGAGACGCCGATCGAGGAAGATCCGTTCGCCGTTCCGCTGGAGGAGAAGATCGGCCATCTCTTGGCCGCCGACGAGGCGGCTCGCAGCGTCGACGGCGTCGCCTTCACCGAGACGCGGTTCGATGCACAGCGCGAGACGCGGACCTTCGCCGCTACCGACGGCAGCTGGACCGAGCAGACCTTCACCCATGTCGGTGCCGGCGTCGAGGCGAATGCAATCGAGGGCGACGAGCACCAACGACGGAGCTACCCGGACGCGGACGGCGGGACGTTCACGGCAGCCGGCTACGAGTACGTCCGCGGCCTCGACCTCCCCCGCCGGGCGGGGCCGCTCGCCGAGGAGTGTGTCGCGCTCCTCAGCGCGCCGCAGTGCCCCTCGGGTCGGTTCACGGTCATCCTCGACCCGTCACAGCTCTACCT
>VBFG01000092.1 GCA_005882635.1 Chloroflexota bacterium
CGAGAACTGCCCGCATCTCCTGGAAGCAGCGGTCCAGCGGCTCCCGCCTGGATTCTGGATCGAGGGGTTCGTCCGCGAGAGTCGATCCGCGCACGTCCGCGATCAGCGTGGTGACTGTGCGCCGCGTGTCGCGCGGACGAGGGACAGGCGGGCTCGGTTGTGTCGGGTGCTCGGACACTGGACCTCCAACCCGCAGGGGTCCCGGAGCGGCCGTAAGGTCCAGCGCCGCATCGTGATCAAGAACGGCGCGCTGCAGAGATTCCAGTTCTCGTCCCGGATCCACCCCCAGTTCGCGGTCGAGGACCTCGCGTGCCCGGTGGTACACATCGAGCGCCTCGGCCTGCCGTCCCGAGCGGTAGAGCGCCAGCATCAAGCGCGCGTGGAAGACCTCGCGCAACGGCATTTCGCTAACGAGCCGTCGAAGGTCGGGGACGAGCTCCAGATGACGACCACAGGCGAGCTCGGCATCGATCCGCCGTTCGAGGGCCACGGCCCGAAGTTCGTCGAGCCGTGCACGGTCAGCTCGAGCCGTGTTGGTAGTCGCGAGATCCGCGAGCGCGGGGCCGCGCCACAGGGCGAGCCCGACCGTCAGGGCATCTGCGGTGGCCTGCGGATCGCCAACGGCGAGTGCTCGGGACGCCTCGGCAAGGAGGGACTCGAAGCGCGCGAGATCGATATCGCTTTCCTCGCCGCGCAGCCGGTAGCCGTGAGGCTGCGACTCGATGCAGGCGACCCCGAGTGCCCGACGCAGGCGCGACACGTGGACCCCAATCGCGTGCTGCGCACTGGGGGGCGGATCGTCGCCCCAGACCTCATCGATGAGGTGGTCCGTCGAGACGGTTTCGCCGACGTGCAGGACAAGGAGCGCGAGGATCGCCCGCTGCAGACCGCTGCCGATCTTGATGCGGCCGCGTGGTCCGATGACTTCGAGCGGGCCCAGGACCTTGAACTCCATCGCCGCAATCGTCGCATTCAGAGCCACCCCTCGCCAGCGTGTCTGGTCGTTGAACGAGCGTTGATCGAAGTGAACGACCGGTCGATCACCCTCCAACCTACCCCGCCGCCGGCTCGCCCCCCGGGTTTCGGTAGAACCATCTGAATTCGGCTATGGAGGGCACACGATGAACGACAACCGGCTACCCGAGGCGATCATCGGGCGGCTGTCACGAGTGCGAACGCTGGAGTCTCAGCTCGTGGACAGGCTCGAAGAGTTGCGGACAGACACCGCCATCGACCGGGCGCTGGGCGAGAATTTCATGCGCCTGTTGTCACGCGCCGCGAGTCACCGACTGGCCCTGGGCGAGTTTGCCGGCCTGCGCGGAGCGGAACTCAATCGCCCGGAGGCGACGGGCGTCCATCGCGACGGCGAACCCACCCTGTCCGCGCTGCTGGAGGACATCATCGCCGCGGCCGCGTCCTTGGTGGCGGCCTATGGTGCGCTCTACGCTTCCGCTCGGCTGCTGTACGAGAACAAGGTGAGCAATCTCGCCGACGCCCACGGGGCCGACTGGGCGCTCGAGCTGGCCGCGCTCAACGACCTTGTGCCACCGATCGTCCACGGTGAGCTGCTATCGAGCGGCCTGACGTGTCGCTGCATCTGCCCGACCTGTGGTATCGGTGCCTGCGGGTGCACGCGGAACAGTATCGACACGATCCGTGGGTATTGGGGGCAGCCGGGGCTTGAGCCCAGTGAGGGGCTCGAGCTGCGCGTGCCACCGCGGCCGGGGAGCCAGCTCGCCGACGCGGGCCTCGAGCGAGGGGATCGGATCGTCGCGGTCGATGGCGTGCTGGTGCATACCAACGCCGACATCCAGCGAGCGCTGCGCGGTCATCCGATCGGCGAGTTGATGACGATGCAATTCGTTCGAGCCGGAGTACCCGAAGAGATCCGGGTCGCGCGGGTCAGCGATCTCCCGTCGTAGTACCCGCGGCCGACAGGAGTTGAGCGCGCGGATGCCATAAATCGATGGGTCGCACCTGCAAAGCACTTCGCCAGCCGTCGCTGAGTCCGGAGGACCTAGGCTTCACGGATGGCCGACCCGCTGGTGCTCTCGCTCGATGAGATCCGGGCAGCCGACGCGGCGATCGCGGGCGGTAAGGGCGCCAATCTGGGGGAGCTCATCGCGGCGGGATTCCCGGTGCCGAACGGCTTCATCGTGACCACGGCCGCGTACGGAGTCGCCGCGAGGTCGGCGAGGGTCGATCCATCCGATCCGAGGTCCGCCGTGGACCGACTCCGCGCCGGAGAGGTGCCACGGGCGGTCGCGACCGCAGCCCTGGATGCCTACCGATCCTTGGGCGGTGGGAAGGTGGCGGTGAGGTCGTCCGCGACGGCCGAGGATCTGCCCGGGGCGAGCTTCGCCGGTCAGCAGGACACGTTCCTGAACGTGGAGGGCGACCAGTCGCTCATCGATGCCATCCGCCGGTGCTGGGCGTCACTCTGGAACGAGCGGGCCGTCGCTTACCGTCGCGAGCGCGGGCTCGACGATCAAAGCGTGGCGCTCGCGGTCGTCGTTCAGCTGATGGTTGACGCCGTCGCGGCGGGCGTCATGTTCACCGCCGACCCGATCAACGGCAGGCGGGGGACGGCCGTCATCGATGCCGCGCCCGGCCTGGGCGACGCCGTCGTCTCCGGTGCGGTCGATCCCGACCACCACGTCGTCGACGTGTCAGCGGGCCAGATCACAGAGCGTGTGGTCAGACATGAGCGACCCGTGATGACCGATGCACTTATCGTGGAACTCGCCGAGGTCGGACGCCGCATCGAGCGCCGGCTGGGTGGTCCGCAGGACGTCGAGTTCGCGGTGGATGGCGACGAGCGGCTGTGGATCGTCCAGGCGCGCCCGATTACCACCTTGTACCCGCTGCCTGACGAGGTTCCCTCGGACACGCGGGTGTACTTCTCAATCAGCGTCGCTCAGGGGTACTTCGCGCCGATCACCCCGATGGGGATGGAGGTGTTCCTCGCGATCGGCCGGCGCGTCGGCGCGACGTTCATAGACGATCGCTCCAGTTCCGCGATCGCACGGTCACCGGTGGTCGTCGCGGGCGAGCGTCCCTTCGTCGACGTCACGGCGGTGCTGCGGGACCCGGTCGGACGCGACTTCCTCGAGCGGGTGAGCGCGATCGGCGAGGCTCGGAGCTCGGTCGTGTTCCGGAAGCTCAGCACCGACCTTCGTTTTGCAGCCCGTCATGGCCGGCGTGTCGACTCGGTGCGGCGCATCCTGCCTGTAGTCCTGCGGTCGCGCATCCCCCTGCGTGCGCTGCGGCTATGGCTGTCGCCCGATCGATCGCGTGCGCGGCTGATCCGCGACATCGAGCAGGGGACACGCGTCGACATCTCCGCCCGCGTGACCGCCTCCGAGCGCCTCGATGCGGTCGAGGAGTTCATGCAGGTCACGCTGCCGTTCGTCTTTCCGCGCCTGCTCCCTGTCGTCGTTGCCGGCATGGTGTCGTACGTGGCGGCGGGCCGGCTGCTCGGTCATCGAGCCGCTCCCGAGGAGCTCATGACGCTCAGCCGTGGGCTGCCGAACAACCCCACCACCGAGATGGACCTGGCGCTCTGGGAACTGACGAAACACATTCGCTCGGACGCCGCCTCACGCGAGCTCCTCACAGGCCGGACACCTGCCGAGCTCGCCGAGGCCTATCGGACGGGGCAGCTCGCGCCGGTCGTGCAGACCGGCCTGTCCGCGTTCCTCGACCGCTACGGCTTCCGGTCAGTGGGCGAGATCGACCTGGGGGTGGCCCGCTGGTCTGAGGACCCCACGCATCTCCTGGGTGTGATCTCGAACTATCTCCTGCTTGGTGACGATGCCCTCGCGCCGGACGCGCAGTTCCGGCGCGGTGCGCGCGAAGCCGAGGCGATGGCCACCGCGCTGCTTGGTCGGGTCCGTGGACCGCGGCGCCTGCTCCTGAGATTTCTGTTAGGCCGGGCGCGTGCTCTGATGGGATCGCGCGAGCTGCCCAAGTACATGTTGATCCGGAACGTGTTCACGCCCATCCGGGCGATGCTGCGACCGGTGGGTGCCGAGCTCGCCGCGACCGGGCGCGTGAGCGTACCCGAGGACATCTACTTCCTCACCCTCGCGGAGGCCCGCGGGGCGATCGCCGGGGCTGACGTGCGCGAGACCGTCGCGGTACATCGCGCCGTGTACGCCCGTGAGATCGCGCGTCGTCACGTCCCACGTGTGCTCCTGTCCGACGGCACCGACGCGGAGGTCGCGCTCGTCGAGCCGGTGGAGGGGGGCTTGCGCGGATCTCCGGCTTCACCGGGGGTGGTGACGGGCAAGGCGAGGGTCATCCGCTCGCCGCAGGGCGCTCACCTCGAGCCTGGGGAGATCCTCGTCACCCCATCGACCGATCCCGGCTGGACGCCGCTCTTTCTCACCGCTGGCGGGCTAGTGATGGAGATGGGCGGGATGATGTCCCATGGCGCCGTGGTCGCCCGGGAGTACGGAATCCCCGCGGTCGTGGGTGTCGCCGGGGCGACCGAGCGGATCGTGACCGGCGACTCGATCACAGTCGACGGCACCGCCGGCGTCGTGTCGATGGCCGCGACCTGACCGAGCGGACCATCGACGGAGCGATGGGCATGCGCTCCGCCTCACTGTGGCCGGAGGTGTCCATCGCCTCGTGCCCCTGAAGCCAGCGCCAGCTGAAACGGCGAGAACCGACCGACCCCGTTCAGGTCACGAAGACCCGCTCCAGCTGCGCTCGACTACTACGAGGAGCATAGCAGCGCGTTCGTACTGCAAGTACTATGTACAGCGTAGTAGACAACCGCGGTCGGCGCCGTCTCCAACCGCACAAGCGGTACGGCGGCACCCGAACACCGCGACGACAGGGGCAAGGCTGTGGCGCGACGCAAAACCTCGACCGTGGCGCGAGCGCGGAGGACCCGATCGAGATCGGCCCCTCGGCTGCCGCAGCACAGCGCCCTCGGGCCGCCGGTCACGAATCGACAAGCGGGCGTGCCAGCGGTGGCGTCAGCCGCGACCGAACCCGTGGCCCTGGTCGTCACGCGCTGGTTCGATCCCGACGTGTTCGGCGATCCCGACCCGGCGACCGTCCGCTTCGCCGGGCGACGGACGGGGGTCTCCGGCAGCCCCGGGACGGGTGATTCGTTCACCCAGGACGAGCGGATCGAAGGCATCGTCCCGGGCTGCGGTCCGGTCGCGATCAGCGCGTGGGCCTATGGGCTCAAGCCGGGCGACTGGACCGTGACCGCGAATCTCGTCGCGCGGCGCACCGCCGCGAGCTCGCTCGAGCCGCACATGCGCCGGAGTACCGAGGCCGACCCCCTGCCTGTTGCGTCGTGGTCGTGGCTCCGCTGGTCGCTCTCCGTTGGCGCGGCGGCCCCGGTGCGGACGCGCTGGGCCCTCCTCGCTCCGCTCGCCCGGACGCCGGCGGTCATCCCGGGCGTCTACACGGCCCTGGCGGTCATCGCGATCGTCGTTGCCCTCGCTACCCAGGCTGCGGTGCTGGCTGCGGAGGAGGTCCCCGTCGGCCCGTCGCTCCTCGCCTCCCTGCTCGGCCTGGCCGCCGGCCTGATCGGTGCGAAGGTGTGGTACTGGCGTCTTCATCCCGACGAGTCGCTCATCCGGGGCGGCTGGGCCGTCGACGGGTTCCTGATCGTCGCGCCGATCGCAGCGGTCGTGGCCATGCTCGCCCTCGACGCGCCGATCGGTCTCGCGCTCGACGCCGTCGCCCCGGGCCTGTTCTTCGCCGTCGCGATCGGCCGGATCGGGTGCTTCGTGACCGGCTGCTGCGCCGGTCAGATCACGGGGTCCCGCTGGGGCGTCTGGTCATCCGATCGCCGAGTCGGCGCGCGCCGGATCCCGACCCAGTTGCTCGAGTCGGCCGCGGGCCTCCTGGTCGGTCTCGCCGCGCTTGGCCTGGTCGTCGGCCAGGCGCCGGCTCTTCACGGCCTGGTCTTCCTGGCCGGGTTCGCCGTCTACGGCGCAGTTCGCCAGGCTCTCCTCCGCCTGCGCGTCGAGCGACGGCGGTCGTCCCGGACCCTGCCCGCGACGGCGGCCGCCGTCGTCCTGGTCGTCCTCGTCATCGGCGCCGCGCTGCTCATCCAGGGAGGATGATGCGGCCGACCGGCCGCTCGCTCGAGGAGGCCCGATGACGCTGGCGATCGCGTTCCTCGGTGGGGTCGTGTCCTGCCTGTCGCCGTGCGTCATCCCCGTCATTCCTGTCTTCATGAGCAACGTGGCCGGGGGTGCGGCACCGGGAGCGACCTTCGCCGGCGCCGGCTTCACAGCGGCGGGTCGCTACCGCGCGGCCGGATTCCTGCTGGGCTTCGCCGGGATCTTCGTCGCCCTGTGGGTGTCGCTGGGACTCGTCGGCTTCGCGTTGTTCGATGTCGTGCCGGCGGCGCGCCAGATCGCGGGGCTGGCGATCGTCGCCCTGGGCATCGCGACGATCGCTGGTTGGCAGCCGATGCTGAGCGTCGGGCGATGGGGTGGAGCGGGCTCCTTTGGCGGCTCGCTCCTGCTCGGAGCGGGCGTCGCGGTCGGCTGGACCCCATGCATCGGTCCGACGCTCGGGGCGATCCTGACGCTCGCCGCGGCGAGTCAGACGGTCTGGTCCGGCGCAGCCCTGCTCATTGCGTATGGGCTCGGGATGGCCGTCCCGATCCTGGCGATCGGCCTTGGCTTGTCACGCCTCCGGCCCGTGACGCGCGCCTTGACCCGTCACTACCGGGCGTTCCAGGTCGGATCGGGGCTGCTCATCGTCGGCGTGGGTGTCCTCGTCGCATCGAACTCATTCGGTCGCCTGGCGGGCCTGGTGTCCTGGCCCTTTTGATCGGGAGCGGCGACGACATTGCCCGCCTCACCCTTGGACCTCCGGCAGCCTGGCCCGACAGCGACGCTGCCTGTAGTAGGATCGGCGCCGACGAACCAAGGAGGGAAGTGGAAAGCGACATCCTGGGGCCGCTCGAACGTCGGGTGATGGAGCACCTCTGGCGTTCGGGGCCGTCGACGGTCGGCGAGACGCGCGAGGCACTGAACGCGGGCGCCGCCTCGCCCCTGGCCTACACGACCGTCATGACCATCCTCGTGCGATTGCACGAGAAGGGCTATCTCACCCGTGCGCGCGAGGGTCGCCAGTACCGCTACCGGGCATCGTTCGACGAAGCGTCGCTCCCGGCGGCGGTGGGACGGCGCGAGCTGCGCCGCCTCATCGAGCGTCACGGGGTCAAGTCGGTAGCCGGCTTTGCGGCCGACCTGACCGGCACCGACAGCGACCTCACCCGGCGGCTCGAGGAGCTGGCCAGCGGGGGCGAGGAGGCCTCATGACCGGCCTTCACCGGACGGCCCTCGTCGCGCTCGTGGCGACCGCCGGAGCGCTGGCGATCTGCATGGCTTTGCCCTCATTCGATCCGTCATGCGCGATGGCGCCGGATGCGCGCGCGATGGGCGCATGCGCCGCGGCCCAGGCCGGCTCGCGTGAGGTCGCGCTCCTCGGACTCGTCATCGGCGCGATCGTCGGCGTCATCGTCGTCGCGTCGGTCGCGATCCAAGTCGTCCTGCACCATCGGGTGTCGCGCCAGCTGCGGCGCCAGGCGCGGCCCGCGGTCCTCGCGGACCACCAGATCGGACTCGTGCCCGGAATCGGAGCGGCCCTGGTCGCCGGCATCCGCCGGCCACGCACGTACTGCTCGGACGACCTCGTCACCCGCCTGGACACCGATGAGATCCGGGCGGTCCTCCTCCACGAGCGCCACCACGAGCTTGCCCACGCTCCGGCGAGGCTGGTGGTCCTCTCCGCTCTCGCTCCGTTCCTCGGACCCACCGGCCCGGGATCGCGGTGGCTCGATCGCCAGCGGGCTGCGATCGAGATCGCCGCGGATCGCCACGCGATCGGCAACGGCACGACGCGCGCGACGCTCGCTCGGGCGATCCTCAAGCTGCGCGAGACGCCAACGCAGCTGTCGCTGGCCGGCTTTGCGACCGCCGGCGATCTCCGCCTTCGTGCCCTCCTCGGCGAGGACGTCGAGCCGGATGCGCCTACCCGAGCCCGTGTGGTTGGGGCAGTGGTCATGGCGGTGGCCGTGGCGCTGCTTTGCTCGGTGCTGAGCGTCTTCTAGCCGCGCTCCGCTAGGGGCCCGGCCATCGCTGCTGACTCCAGCGTGGCCGATGGGCTGACCGCGGCCGTTTGGCGCGGTTCGGCTCCTCGTGGGTCCGTTCCCAACGGCAGCGCGACGGCGACGACGATCGCGACGAGCGCGACGAGACCGCCGGCGACAGAGCCGAGAAACGCCAGCCATCGCGACGACAAGGGCCCTCGAACGGGAACTACTACACTCCGTGTGGTATGAGCAAACATAAGAGCGAGCCCGCGACGCCGGACGAGGCCACCCGGACATCGTCGCCTACCGACGCGACAGCTCCAATCCGCCGCACGCTCATCGGTCCCTTTACAGCACGGCAGATCGGCATCGTCAACGCCGTGGTATTCGGGTCGGCGCTCGTGCTCTTTCTCGCCACCCGACCGCTCGGTAGCGGCGATCCGACAGCGGCCGCCGACCCCGGTGCGACGTTCTACCGAATCTCGGCCGAGACGCAGGGCCTCGATCTCGGTCAGAAGGCACCCGAGCTCTCCGGAGAGGACGGCGGCAAGACGGTCCAGCTGACGGACCTCGGCGGTCGGCCCATCACGCTCGCCTCGCTCAAGGGTCATCCAGTCTGGATCAACTTCTGGGCGACGTGGTGCCCACCGTGTCAGCGGGAGACTCCCGTGCTACGCGACGCGTATGAAGCCCACAAGAGCGAGGGGCTCGTTCTCATCGGCATCGACGTTCAGGAGCCGGCGGACACCGTTCGCCCATATGTCGAGCGGTACGGGCTGACCCAGACGATCGGTCTCGACGTGACTGGCGCCGTCTTCCGGACGTACCGCATCTTCGGGCTGCCGAGCCACTACTTCATCGACCGCGACGGCGTCGTCCGCGGACGCGACTTCGGCCCCTTGACGCGAGAGCAGGTCGAGACGCAGCTCAAAGTGATCCTGACACCCTGACCAACGAAGGAGAACGACCAGGTATGGCCAAGAAACGATCGCGCGCCTCGACGAGCCGAATGCCGAAGCCAGCGCCATGGTGGCGAACCTGGCGCGGCGGCCTCGTTGGGCTCGTCGTGGTCGGCGCGGTTGGCCTCGCAGGCTTCGCGCTGCTGTCGGGCGGCGGCCCACAGACGGTCGGTGGGGCAACGTCATGGGCGACCCTCGGCACTCGCGACGTCCATTCCTTGGCATTCGACCCGGCCGACGCGCAACGCCTCTTTTTCGGTCATCACAACGGCTTGCTCGAATCCAACGACGGAGGGCGGAGCTGGCAGCCGACTGGGCTCAACGGGGCCGATGCGATGAATGTCCGGACAGGCACCGGACAGGAGCTCCAGATCGCCGGGCACAACGTGTTCATGGAAACGGCTGACGGTGGCCGAACGTGGACACAGGTGCCGAACGACCTCCCGGGTCTGGATCTTCACGCGTTCGTCATCGATCCGGCCGATCCGGCGCACGCGTGGGCCTATGCCGTCGGTTTTGGTCTCTTCGAGAGCACGAACAGGGGACGCCATTGGGAGGCGCGCCAGGCGGGCGACTGGCCGGTCCTGGCCGTGACCCGGGCGGGCGGTACGACAACCCTGATCGGTCTCTCCGCGAGCGGTCTCGGCGCGAGCACCGATGGCGGCAGAACGTGGCGGCCGCTTGCGTCGCCAGGTGGCCAGATCGCGAGTCTCGCCGCCGCGCCCGACGGCTCGGTGCTCCTCGCCGGCACGACGAGAGGGCTCTATCGCTCGGCGGATGGCGGGACGTCCTGGCAGCTGACGGGGTTCACCGGCATCGCCATCACCGCCGCAATCGCGCCCTCCGACGCGGGCGTGGTCGCGGTCGTCGATGACCAGACGCGCTTCTTCCGTTCGGACGATGGCGGTACGACCTGGCCCGGACCGCAATAGGGATGTTTCCAAAGGCAAGTCGGAACGGTGACCTGGGGCGGATCGTAGCGGCTGCCCGATCGGTGTCCCTCCGACTGGTTTCCCGACTCCTGATCCTGCTGTTCGGCCTCGCCTTCTCGCTCGGCTCGCCTGCGGCGGTCGCGGCCCACGCGGAACTTCTCCTCGCGTCGCCGGCTCCTGGGACCGGGCTTGCCCAGGCGCCGGCCGCCGTCGTGATCAAGTTCAGCGAGCCCCTCAACCTCACCCTGAGCCGGATCCAGGTCCTCGACGCCTCCGGCATCGATGTCGGCCAGGGGCCGACACTCGAGGTGCCGGGAGACGCGGAGGCGATGCGCCGGCCGCTCGGGCTGCTGCCGACCGGGCCGTACGTCGTGCGCTGGACGAGCGTCTCGTCGCTCGACGGGCACACGCTCCAGGGCAGCTACTCCTTCGCGGTCGGGACCGCCGCCAGCCCCGAGACGACGATCGCCGACAGTCCGCTGGATTCGGAGGGGCCGATCGGGCTCGTCGGTCGATTCGCCGCCCTTGTCGCGCTCGGTGCTTGGCTCGCATCCGGCCTCCTCCGAGGCGTCTCCGTGCGAGCCGGCCTTGATCCCTCCAAAACGGCGCGCCTCGGGCGCGCCGCACCCGCGATCGCCTTCGGCGGCACGATCGTCTCGCTGCTCTCGGCGGCGTTTGTCGCCACGGGGTCGCTCGCCGCCATCGGCGGCGTTTTGGCCAGCCCGTCGGGCGAGGCCCGTGTCGTGGTCCTCGCGACGTCCGCGATCGGCGTGCTCGTCGGCGCAAGGTGGCGCGCCGTGACGATCCTGCTGGCCGCCGCGGCGATCCTCGCCGACGCCGCCTCGGGGCACGCCGCGTCGTCGGCCCTCCCGGCCGTCGGCATGATCTCAGTCTCGGTACACCTGGGTGCGGTCGGCGTCTGGAGCTACGCGATCGCCGCGTCGCTCCTCGCAGCGCCCGACCTGCGACGCGCGCTCGGCACCTTCACCCCGTACGCGGTCGCAGCCGGCGTCGTTGTAGCCGGGACGGGCATCGTCAATGCGATCCTCGAGCTGGCCAATCCCGCGGATCTCGTCGAGACGGGCTACGGCCTCGTGCTCCTGGCGAAGTCGGCCGCCTTCGTCGCCATGGCGAGTCTCGGGCTGCTCCACTTCCTGTGGCGCCGGCGACCCCGGGTTCCCGAAGCCGTGGTTCGCCGTCCACTACGCGTCGAGGCGGTGGTCGCGACCGTGGCCCTCGTTCTCGCAACGCTGCTCGTCGGGTTTCCAAATCCACCCCGCGAGGCCGGGGCGACGGCCGACGAGTTGACCACCACCGACCCGGTGCTCGCCGAGCTCGGCGACAGGGACGCGCTCTCCGTTGCCGATGCCTCGGGCCCATTCGTCGTCGGGCTGACGATCCTGCCTCCGAAGCCGGGATCGGCCGAGATCCGTGTGCAGGTCCTCGGCGTCGATCCCGGCGACGGGTTGCGAAATGCTCGTGTCACCGGGTCGTCCGGATCGGCGACGGTCGACGTCCCGCTGGAGGGGGCGTGTGGCCTGGGTTGCTTCACCGGCGATGCCTCCTTCGCGGCGGCCGGTGATTGGCGCCTCGAGGTCCAGATCGACTCGAACCGTGGTCCGATCTCGATCGCGGAGACCGTTCCGCTACCGACGCCCGACGGCTCGCTCGCCCTCAGCCGGGCGCTCACCGCCCAGGAGGGCTTGAAGAGCGCGCTCATGACTGAGCGCCTGAGCGGCAGCGTCGGTGGGCCGACCTACGACACGACCTTCAGGTTCCAGGCTCCGGACAAGGCTGAATTCAGCCTCAAGGACTCGACGACGATCTTCATCGGCCCGACCCGCTACGAGCGGACCGGCTCGGGGCCGTGGCAGAGTTCACCGCCGGCACCGCCCGGCTTCACCTGGCCGACCGGCTACTACCGCGAGTTCTGGGGGGCGATGGCGGCGCCCCGGCTGCTCGGGGCCGAGACCGTCGACGGTGTGCCGACGCAGGTGATCGCTTTTCTCCGGCCCGACGTACCGGCCTGGTTCCGGATCTGGGTCGGGGTCGCGGACGGACTGGTCCGGCGCGAGGACATGCGTGCGGAGGGCCACATCATGGATCACGACTATTCCGACCTGAACGGTCCGATCACCGTGACGCCACCGAAGTAGACCTCGCAGGCCAAGGAGTCGCCGATGGCACGACAGCACAGCACAGAATGGATCCGCCGTTACTGGGATCGTTCGGCCGACCGCCGCACGATCGGCTGGTTCGAGCGGCGGTTTGTGCGCGACGGGCGCGAGTGGGTCGCCTCCCGCGCGCACGGCGATGTCCTCGAGGTCGGCATCGGCACGGGCCGCAACCTGCCGTTCTACCCGGCCGACGCCCGCCTGACCGGGGTCGACCTGAGTCCGGGGATGCTGAAGCTGGCGCGATCACGGGCGACGAGTCTTAACCGACCGGTCGATCTCCGTGTCGGCGACGGCGTGCGGCTCGAGTTCGCCGATGGCTCGTTCGATGCCGTCGTGTTCAGCCTCGCCCTGTGCTCGATCCCTCACGATGACGCAGCGATTCGCGAGGCGAAGCGGGTCCTTCGCCAAGGCGGCCGCCTGCTGCTCGTCGAGCATGTGCGCAGCCCGCGGCGTTGGGTCCGAGCGGTCGAGCTGCTCGTGGACGTCTTTGCGTCGCGTCTGCAGGGCGACCACATGCTCCGTGAGCCCCTGATCCATGCTCGTTCGGAGGGCTTCGAGGTCGACGAGCTCGAGCGTTCCGGCCTGGGCGTCATGGAGCAGGCGAGCGCCCGGAAGCGGCACGTGGACGCACAGCCATGATGAGCTGGCCATTCATGAGCGCCGGCGGGCTGCTGGGGATGCTGGCCGCCGTCCTGTTCATCGTGGGGGTCGTGGCCCTGATCCTGTGGGCGATCGGCACCACCCCCGGTCGGCCGGCTGACGACGACGCGATGGAGATCCTCCGGGCTCGATACGCCCGCGGCGAAATCGACGACGAGCAGTTCGCAAAGGCAAAAGGGACCCTCGGCGAATCCCATCCGCGGTCGCCACGGCCCCGGGGCCTGCTTGTCGGCGCCGCTCTACTGGTTGCCGGTCTGATCCTCGGACTCCTCGCCTGGGCGTCGTTCGACGGCTACGGCGGGATGTTGGGTTTCGGGATGATGGGCATGATGGGACCCGGCCCGACGGCACCGGCGGGCACGTCGGTAACGATGGCCGGCACGCGGTTCACGCCAGCGACCCTCAGAATCAAGATCGGCGAGACGGTCCGGTGGTTCAACGACGATGCCATGCCGCACACCGTGACCGCCGTCGGCGGCGCATGGGACTCGGGGGACCTGTCGCCTGGAGCCTCGTACGAGCGCCGCTTTGACGCGGCCGGGACCTACTCGTACGTGTGCCGCTATCACGTGTGGATGACGGCGACGGTTGTCGTATCCGGCTCCTAGCCCGGAGCGCCCGGCTTACTTCGTGTGGGCCGTGCAAGGACAGCCGCACTGGCAGCCGCCGCAGCCGCAGCATTTGCGGCAAGGACAATCACACATCGGGAACCTCCTTCCTGCCGACCGCTCGCGCCCTCACGCTCGCGACGGAGGGGATGACATGACAGATGCCCGAGGGGTCGCAGTCGCGCGGATTGAGCGTTGCGGCTCGCGCCCGGACCGCGGCAAGGTCTCGCTCGAGCCGGCGCAGCTCGACGATCTTCGTCCTGACCTCGGCGTGGCGGCGCTGAATGAGGTCTGTCACGACCCGGCATGGCGGCTCCCCCGCGTCACGCACGCCGAGCACCTGGCGCACCTCGGCAAGCGTCAGGCCGACCGCCTGGGCCGCCCGGATGAACCCGAGACGGTCAATCGCGACGTCCGGATACACCCGATACCCGGCCTCGGTGCGCGGCGGTTCGGGCAGTAGACCGAGCTGCTCGTAGTAACGGACGGCGGATGGGGCGAGGCCGCTCCGGCTGGCCACTTCTCGGATGCGCATTGCCGCATGATAGCCGCTTGACATTCAAGCGTACTTGAAGGTCTAGGCTCGCATCCAAAGCAGCAGGAGGCAGCTCCGATGACCGAATTGATGCAGCCCACCCGCGTCGTCGACGACATCCGAACCTTCTTCGACACGACGCAGGCCGACCCGCGGGCCATACGCTCAGTCCTTCCTGCCGCGATCCGGCTACTAGCCGAGGGCCGACCAGTAACCACGGCAGAGATTGCCGATGCGGCCAACGTCCCGTTGGCGCGGGTAGAGACGGCCCTTCGCGACCTCGGCGACGTCGAGTGGACGCCGGACGGACGCGTCGAGGGCATGGGGTTGACCCCGCGTGAGACGTCGCACCGGATCCGGATCGGCGAGACCGCGATGTATGCCTGGTGTGCGATGGACACGCTCTTCTTCGCCGCCATCCTCGATCGCCGGGTCGACGTAGAGTCGCCCGATGGCGCGACCGGCGAGTCGCTTCGGATCGTCACCGACGGGCGGCGGATTCTCTCTGCCGACCCGCACTCGATCGTCGTCTCGTGGTTCGTCGATCCGTCCGCCGAGAGCGTCCGCGCCGCGGCATGCCAGTTCGGGCACTTCTTCGCATCGCGCGAGACCGCGGCGGGCTGGTTGGCCAGGTACCCGCAGGGCGGAGTTTTGTTGCTCGAGGAGGCGCTCGAGGCCGCCCGCCGCTCCGCGGTCGCGGACTTCGGCGCGACCCCGTGAGCGTCGCGGGAGGCATCATCGAACTCGCGTCTGAGCTGCACTCCTGGAGACCTGAAGCGAGATGAACACGCCGCTCCTGCCGGCGGTCGATGCGCCCGGCATCCTGCGCGAGGTCGCCTTCGCCCTCCTGCTTCGCGACCGACGTCCGATCGAGATCGACGACCTTGCGTTTGTCGCAGGCATGGCCGCCGAGCCGGTGCGCGAGGCCGTGACGAGGCTCGCCAAGGGTGGCTGGCTCGACCTCGACGATACCGGGCGGATCGCCGGCTCGGCCGGGCTATCGCTTGCGACTGGCCCCCATGCGCTGGCCATCGGAGGTGCGGCGTTCCGGACGTGGTGCGCGTATGACGCCCTCGGAATCGCCGCGGCCCTCCGAGCCGATGCGCTCGTCGAGACGACGTGCGGACGGTGCAGCACGGCGATCACGTTCGAGTTCCGGAATGGCCAACCCGATCGAAGCGGGCCCGAGCGGCTATGGCTGGCCGACGGCGGCGGCGATCTCCGGGGCAGCTTCTGTACGCCCACGGTGCTGCTCTGTGGCGAGGAGCACGCTGCCGACTGGGCCGAGGCCCAGGGAGGCCGAGGCAGACTTCTCAATCTCGCGGCGGGCGCGAGGCTCGGGGGCGAGGCGTGGGCCGGGTGCGCCTCGGCCGCGAAGCGGCTGGCGCGACCATGACACACGAGGTCGAGCTCCTCTGGTTCCAAGGCTGCGCGAACCACCCGGCGGCGCGGTCGATGCTCGAGCAGGTCATCGCCGAGGTGGCGCCGGGAACGCCGGTTCGCGACGTCGACGCGACCGATCCGGCGATCGCTGACCGGCTGCGCTTCCCGGGCTCCCCGACGATCCGTGTGGACGGCGTTGACGTCGACCCCACCCATGTCGATCCGGGCGAATACACGCCACGCTGCCGCCTCTATCGGACCAGCACAGGTCTGCATGGCCTGCCCGAGCGACGCTGGATCGAGGATGCCCTCCGCTCATGAACGATCGATACGACCTCGTCGTCGTCGGTGCCGGCGAGGCCGGCCAGGCGGCGGCGCATCTCGCCCGGAGAAGAGGCGCCTCCGTCGCGATCGTCGACCGTGAGCTGTTCGGTGGCTCGTGCCCGTTCTGGGCCTGCATGCCCTCGAAGGCACTCCTTCACGCGGCCGGGCTTCATGCGTGTGGCGATCGCTATCCGTGGCAGAGGGCTTCCGATTTCCGAGACTGGATGATCGTCCGGGAGCTGCCACGCGATTGGCCCGATGATTCTGGTCACGTCAAGGACCTCGAACGGACCGGTGCGTTCGTGATCCGGGGCGAGGCGCGGCTCGACGGGCCAGGCCAGGTCGTCGTGCGGACCGCCGACGGCCAGCAGTCGCTAGGCGCTGGGGCGATCCTCGTCGCCGTCGGCTCGAGCTCCACGGTCCCAGACGACGTCGACGGGCTCGACCGGATCCAACCGTGGACGAACCGCGAGGCGACGACCGCGCGGGAGCTCCCCAGGAGCCTGGTGATCCTCGGTGCGGGCCCGACCGGGGTCGAGATGGCCCAGGTCTACGCTCGCTACGGCGTACCGACCGTGCTGGTCTCCGACCACGACCGGATCAACCCGAAGGATCATCCTCGCAGCTCGGCCACGATCGACCATGCATTGCGGCGCGATGGGGTTGACATCCGGACTGGCGTCCGCGCCATGCGCGTCGACCCACAGGCCGGTCCTGACGATGCCCACATCGTGGAGCTGTCAGATGGCTCGCAGGTCGAAGGCCACGAGATCCTGCTCGCGATTGGACGGACCCCGCCGCTTGATCGGCTTGGGCTCGAAACGGTCGGTGTCTCGCTGGACGATGGCCAGCTGCACCCCGATGACCAGCTTCGGATTGCGGACGGCGTCTACGTCGCCGGCGATCCGGCCGGTCCCGAGATGCACACTCACCTCGCCGTGTACCAGGGCGAGATGGCGGCGCGGATCGCCCTCGGCGAGGACGTTCGGCCGGATCACCGCGCCATCCCGCACGCGATCTACACGGATCCACCCGCGGCCGGTGTCGGGCTCCCGCTCGACGAAGCGATCGAGCGTGGCCACGACGCGTTCGAGGAGACGACGGACTACGCGACGAGTGCGCCTGGCTACATCGCCGAGGCGACCGGGCATGTCACGATCATCGCCGACCGCCGCGACCGCGTCCTCCTCGGTGCGTTCATCGCCGCGCCCGGTGCCCCGGACGCCATCGGCGAAGCGGTGCTGGCGATCAAGGTCCGAACGCCGCTCGAAGTCTTGGCGGACACGATCCACCCGTTCCCGACGACCGTGCGCGTGATGGGCGGGCTCTTCAGCCAGGCGGCGCATCGGGAAGGGTGAGAGTCGCCTCCAAGAACGCGAACCCGACCGATGGCCTCACGCGGCGGCGAAGGTCGCACGTTTGACTAGGGATTCAAGCGCGCCCGACAGGATTCGAACCTGCGACCTTCGGCTCCGGAGGCCGACGCTCTATCCACTGAGCTACAGGCGCGAGCCCCGATCATACCGGCCGGCGCTCGGATAGAGCTTCGGCTCCTGATCTTGCGCTCTACCGAGGACGCCATCCACGCTCGGAGATTGCACCACAACGCCGGCAGAGCGTAAAACCCCGCGTCGTCGTGTTGTCTGGCCGAGGCCTCGGCGTTGCGAATCGGTTCGTCGTGAAGGTTTCGCGTCGCTCGATTGTCATGTCATCGTGAGGCAATCGTCCGAGGTCATCGACGTGGTGGACGGCCGGCCCCTCGAGGTCGACAAGACGAGCGAGCGCGGCGCGGCCTTCCTGCGCCTCGCCAACGAGCATCTCGATGCCTCCTATCGCCTCGCTCGAGCCATCGTCCGCGATCCGGGTGAGGCCCAGGACGCAACCCACGACGCCTTCGTCCAGGCGTGGCGCAAGTGGTCGACGCTGCGGGACCCGGCGCTGTTCGAGCGCTGGTTCGACCGCATCCTGGTCAACACCTGTCGCAACCGTCTGGACCGGGCATCCCGCTGGCACCTGACCGACATCTCGGCCGAAGTCGTCCTCGGATCGGGCGATCCAATCAGCGACTCCCACGAGCGTGACGTTATCGGCAGCGCGATCGCGATGTTGACGCCGGACCACCGGGTCGTCGTGGCGCTGCGCTACTACCGGGACTTCACGCTCGAGGAGATCGCCACTCGGCTGGAGATCCCAGTAGGGACCGTTCAGTCCCGACTGCATTACGCGCTTAAGCGACTGCACGCCGTAATCGAGGCGGCCGACGCCAAGGGAACAATCCGATGACCGACCAAGAGCTCGAACGACGCCTCCGAGCCTGGTATCGCGCCGAGATCGCCGACGACGAACGGGCCCCGACGGAGCTGCGCGTTAGCGTCGCAGCCGCGGTCCACGCATCCTCGATCTCGGCCAGCCGGCTTCGCGACCGACTGAATCTCGCCCTCGTTGCCGCGGCAGCCGTGGCAGTCCTGGCGGTTGCCTCGTTGACCTTGAACCGGTTCGCGCCTTCGCTTGGGGTTGGGCCGACACCGACACCAACCCCCACCGCGACCCAAAGCCCCAGCCATCCGCCGAGCCCGTCGCCCTACCCGTGCGGTCAGGGAGTCGGCACCTGCCGGGGCAACCTTCAGCCCGGAACCTATCCGACAAACGGGTTCCGGCCAGCGTTCACTTACACCGTTCCGGCAGGCTGGCAGAACGACCTCGACGTCCACTCGATGCTGGTCCTCCTCGACGCGGCCGGCGGGCAGTACACGTACCCGGACGGAACGACGTTCCACGATGGGATTTACGCCTTCCGCGGGCCCAATGCGACATCCGCGACCTCCCCGACGGTCGTCAAAGGAGTCGGCAAGAAGGCTCGCGACCTGGCGCAGTGGCTGAGTAGGCACGTCGACCTCGTCGCGTCTTCGCCTGCCCCTGTCACCGTCGGCGGCGCGTCGGGGTTCCGGCTGCAGATTGCGCTGCCAACGACCACTCGGACGAGCCCGGACCGTTGCACGGCCGACCATGGCGAACCCCGGTGCGAAAGCCTGTTCATGAGCAACGTCCCGTCCGCGACGCCCGGTGGCCCCGACTGGTACTCCTTCGGGATCGTCGGCCCGGAGACGGCCGTCGTCTACCTCCTCGATGCGCCCTCCGGCGACACCGTGATGGTCGTCATCGACGACGTCGATGGTGTCGATCGAGACGTGCTCGTTGCAGCGGCTACGCCCATCGTCAACAGCCTCGTCTTCGCCCCCTGATTTCGCCCGGCCCGGCCATGGCTCGGGTGACTGCACCCATCGAAGGAGACCCAAATGCGATCGTTCGTCGCGCGCCTGTCCCTGATGGTCGTCGTGCCCCTCGTCTTCAGCGCCTGCTCCGCCACGTCGACGAGTCCATCCACGGTGCCGTCGCCGCCCGCGACCACAACTCCGGGGGCAACCGCGACACCGGCCCCTCCATCGATCAGCGCGGCACCGAGCGCCTCGGCTGCCTCGAAGGTCGACGGGCAGATCGTCTTCGAGGATGCCGGCAAGGACTTCAAGTATTCGCAGATCTGGATCGAGAACGCCGACGGGTCGAACGTCCGGAAGATTGTCTCGGACAACTTCACGGATGGCGGCCCCGTGCTGTCACCTGATGGACATCGGGTGGTGTTCTACCGGGACTCGGGAGATGGTTTCGGCCGGATCATGATCGTCAACGTCGATGGCTCGGACCTCCACGAGCTCGACACCGGGAGTCGCGCCAAGGGATGTGACGCCGGGGTCGAGGGTGACGGCTGGTCGCCCGATGGCAGACGCCTGGCATTCACCCGTACCTGCTTCGCCAAGGGCGACTTCGCCAAGGCGGCATTCCTGGGCCAAGGTCTTTGGACGGTCAACGTCGACGGTACCGGCCTTCGCGAGGTGGTCCAGAACGCGGCCCCAAACCCGTGCGCCCCGCCTTCGTACTGCGTTCACGTCGAAGACCACCGCGCTGGCTGGTCACCGGACGCCAAACGCCTTGTGTTTCAACGGATCGACACCTCGACTGACCCCGAGCGCTCGGCCATTTTCACGATCGCGATCGACGGCAAGGGTCTGCAACAGGTCACGCCATGGAAGCTCGACGCGAATGATCCCGACTGGTCGCCGGACGGGACGCTCATCGCGTTCAACGCGTCGGCCGAGCCGAGCCCGACCCAGAACATCTACACGATCCAGCCCGACGGAACGGCTCTGACGAAGCTGACGAACTACAACGAGGACGGCCAGGCGACATTCCATCCGTCATGGTCGCCGGACGGAACGCAGATCCTCTTCTCGCACAACCCATCCACCGACGGCTGGGGCGACTTCTTCGTCATGAACCGCGACGGCAGCGACCTGCATATCCTCGCCGCGACGACGCTGCACGAGAACCACGCCTACTGGGGCAGGAACCCGTCGCCGTAACGCAGGTCTTTGAGGCGATCGACCTGGCAGCACGACGGTCGACCCAGAAGATCCGGTCGCGTAAGAGCGTAAAACTCCATTCGTTTCGCTCGGGGCGCGCGGGCCACGATGATACCGGTGACAAATGGCTCGCGAGCCCAGACGGTGGCTGGAGGTCGCGTGCGTCGCCTACCTCTGCGGCCGGCTGCGAGTCGAGCCGACCTCCGGTGTGGCGGCCGTCGGGAGCGAGCCGTGTCAGCAGTCGAACGCAAACCAGCACAACGCGTTGCGCAGCCGCTGGTCGTCGAGCACGAGCTCCCGGATCTCGTGGGGGAGTTGGGCGCGCTGCCACCGGCACTCCAAGCGGCCAGCCGCCTCGCGCTCGTCCTCAGCCGCTGCCGCCCGCCCGGCCCTGATCGCGTAGGCCGCGGCACCGAGCTCGTGGGCCGCCACATGGCCCACCGCCGCGGCCTGGCCGGCGGCGTACGCGGCATGCCGTGCTGCCCCACGCAGGTCTCTGGCCGCGGCGTTTGCATGGCCGGCCGCCGTGCG
>VBFG01000221.1 GCA_005882635.1 Chloroflexota bacterium
GCTGACGGTCGAACGCCAACGCGTCGTCCTTGCGCCGGCCCCGCGCCCCGGCTGCGACGCAATGGCATTCGGCTGGGGCCTCGCCCTCACGGCGAACGAGCCATGGGACGCGACTGCCGTCGAGGCAATCCAGCTGCCGACGACGCTCCTCCCCTGAGCGTCCCGCCAGGTCGGCCTACACTCGACCCCTGATGCGGATCGTGTCCCTCCTCCCATCGGCCACCGAGATCGTCTGCGCCCTCGGGCTGCGCGACGAGCTCGTCGGCGTGACCCACGAGTGCGACTGGCCACCGGAGGTCGTCGGGCTGCCGGTGATGACCCACAACGCGCTGGACCTCGAGGGCGCGACGAGCCGCGAGATCCACCAGCGGATCGGCGACGCGGTCCACGGCGGCTCGGCGATCTACGAGCTCGACGAGGAGGCGCTCGAAGCGGCAGACGCCGACCTGATCCTGACCCAGGAGCTGTGCGCGGTGTGCGCCGTCGGCTACCGCGAGGTCAGCGAGACCGTCCGGGCCCTCGACATGGCCGCGACGCTGGTGTCCCTCGAGCCGACGACGGTCGAGGGAATCCTCAACACGATCACGACGGTTGGGGCGATGGCGGACGCGGAGGACGCCGCGGTCGAGCTCGTCGGCCGCCTCCGCGAGCGGCTCCGGGCGATCGAGATGACCGCCCAGGAGCGGCGCGAAGGCGGGTTCGTCGGACCTCGGGTCGTCGGCCTGGAATGGCTGGACCCGCCTTTCGCGGTCGGCCACTGGGTGCCCGAGCAGATCCGCCGCGCCGGCGGCTGGGACCTCCTCGGCCAGGATGGGCAGCCCGCCCGGCCGACGACGTGGGATGCCGTCGCGGAGGTCGACCCGGACCTGCTCCTCCTGATGCCGTGCGGCTACCACCTCGGCCAGACCGTCGACGAATGGGCGGCGACGCCCAGGCCGGAGTGGGTCGACGACCTCCCGGCGATCAGCCGTGGTCACCTGATCGCCCTCGACGGTTCGTCGTACTTCTCGCGTCCCGGGCCGCGAGTCGTCGACGGCATCGAGATGCTCGCCGAGATCTTCGATCCGGAGGCGTTCCGCGACCTGTCCCCGGCGACCGGCTGGACGCCGATCGACTGACGATGGCGGGACCGGCGAGCGGTCGCGGGGCGGTCGAGGGCGGCCCGCGCTCCACCTTTGCGTGTCTCTGGTGCGGCCGAGCATGGACGGTCCGCTCGGCGGACGATCTCGAGGGCTACGCCCAGCTGTGTCCGGACTGCCTCGGCAAGGCCGGCGACAACCCGTTCCTCCGGTTCCGGCTGCGGTCGGCGCTTGCCGCGCGCGGTGCCGCGGGCGCCGCCGGGCAGTCGCCCGCCGAGTCGGTCCCGTCGATGGACCGAGCGATGGTCGACTACTACGAGGCCAGAGCAGGCGAGTACGACGACTGGTACCTCCGCCGCGGGCGGTACGCGCACGGCCCGATCCACGACGCCGCATGGAACGCCGAGCTGGACGCCGCCGGCCGATGGCTCGACGGGCTGTCGCTCCGCGGCCGGATCGTCGAGCTCGCCGCGGGCACCGGTTGGTGGTCGCCGCTCCTGGCCGGCAAAGGCGAGCTCTGGATCTCGGACGCTGCCGAGGCGCCGCTCGACCGGGCCCGCGAGCGGCTCCTCGCCCATGGGCTCCGGGCCCACCTCCACGTCCGCGACGCGTGGGCCGAGCCGGAGGGCGAACCCGCCGGCGCCCTGTTCGCCGGCTTCTGGTTGAGTCATGTCGATCGGGACCGGACGGAGGCATTCCTGGCCCTCGCCGCGCGCTGGCTGGCGCCGGGCGGGCGGATCGCGCTGATCGATTCGCTGCTCGACCCGCAATCGGGAGCCGCGGATCACGACCCGCCGGCCGACGACCGATCGGTCCGACATCTTGCCGATGGCCGGTCGTTCGAGATCGTCAAGGTCTACCGAACGCCCGACGAGATCGAAGCCGCCCTGCGCGCCGCCGGCTTCACGGACGTGGAGGTCTCGACGACCGGCCGGTTCTTCGTCCTCGCCACGGGTGTCAAACCCTGAGTCGTGGGGCTCGGAACGGGATTTCGCGTGCAATACTCGGCCTGATGACCCCACTCAGCGACCGAACGATCGCCACGGTCGGCTCCGGAGTGATGGCGGAGGCGATGATCGCCGGCCTGCTCAGGGGCGAGCTCGTCGCGCCCGATCAAATCGTCGCCAGCCATCCTCGCGCCGAGCGGCGTGACCATCTCCGGGCCGAGTACGGCATCCGCGTCGTCGGCGACAACCAGCAGGCGATCGAGGGAGCCGACGTCGTCCTCCTCGGGATCAAGCCGCAGATGCTCGGCAAGGTCGGTCGCGAGATCGGGCCGGCGCTGCGCCGCGGCCAGCTGCTGCTGAGCATCCTGGCGGGAGCGACGACGACGGCGCTCGTCGGAACGCTCGGCCACGACCAGGTCATCCGGGCCATGCCGAACACGCCGGCCCGCCTGGGCAAGGGCGTAACGGTCTGGTACGCGACCCCCGCGACGACCGACGAGCAGCGCGCCCAGGCGGCGTCACTGCTCGGCGCGCTCGGCACCCAGATCGAGGTCGACGACGAGAAGATGGTCGCGATGGCGACGGCGGTCTCGGGCACGGGCCCGACGTACGTCTTCCTCGTCATGGAGGCGCTCATCGACGCGGCCGTCCACCTCGGCTTCCCGCGGCAGGTCGCCCACGATCTCGTCGTCGAGACGCTCGAGGG
>VBFG01000093.1:0-532 GCA_005882635.1 Chloroflexota bacterium
CGATCGTCCGTCCCTCCCGCTTGATGCCCGCCATCGCCTCGCGGACGATGAACGCTGCCTCCGGGTCCAGACCGGAGGTCGGCTCGTCGAGGAACAGCACCTTGGGCTCGTGGAGCAGCGCGCGGGCGATCGCCAGCTTCTGCTTCATGCCCTTGCTGAACGTCGCCGCCCGGTCGTGGCGACGATGGCTGAGCTCGAACAGGTCGAGGAGCTCGTCGATCCGGCGCGCCCGGACCGGCGCCGAAAGCCCGTGCAGCCGGCCGAAGAAGTCGAGGTTCTCCTCGGCGCTGAGGCGCTCGTACAGCGACGGCGTCTCGGTCAGCAGGCCGATCCGGCGGCGGACCTCGTGCGGATCGGCCACGACGTCGATCCCGTCGAGCCAGGCATTCCCGGCGGACGGACCGATCAGCCCGGCGAGGAGCCGGACGGTCGTGGTCTTGCCGGCGCCGTTCGGACCGAGGAAGGCGAAGACCTCGCCTGGAGCGATCTCCAGGTCGAGGTCGCGGATCGCCCACTGGTCGCCGAACCGGCG
>VBFG01000093.1:563-21332 GCA_005882635.1 Chloroflexota bacterium
TCTCCAGGCAGGCGGCGGGAGAGCCGGCGTGACCGAAGGATCGAGCCTCCGGTCCGGACCGTCATCGGACCCGGGGCGGATTCGCGTCTCCCCCGCGAGGCGGAGACGGGCCGTGGCGGCTCCGCCGTTCGCCTGGTCTCAGCCTCGGGCGCGGCCGACGAGCCCGGACTCGTAGGCGAACACGACGGCCTGGACGCGATCGCGCAGATCGAGCTTTGCGAGAACGTTCGACACGTGCGTCTTGACGGTCGCCTCACCGACGACGAGCCGCTCCGCGATCTCGGCGTTGGACAAACCGCGGGCGACGAGCAGCAAGACCTCCCGCTCGCGCTCGGTCAGGGATCCCAGCCGGCCGCGATCGGCGGACGGTGCCGGAGCCGCCGCGACGAAGGCCTCGATGAGCCGCCGAGTCACCGTCGGCGCGAGGAGCGCCCCGCCATCCGCGACCGCCCGGACCGCGGCGACCAGATCGTCGGGCGGCGCGTTCTTCAGCAGGAAGCCGCTCGCGCCACTCCGGATCGCCCGGAACACGTATTCGTCGATCTCGAAGGTCGTGAGGATGACGACGTGGGGTCCGTCATCGGCCGCGGCGGGTCCGTCGGGCCGGCGAGAGGCGACGCCGGCCGCCACGATCCGGCGCGTCGCTTCCAGTCCGTCCATCCCGGCCATCTGGATGTCCATCAGGACGACGTCCGGCCGAAGCCGGCGGACGGCGTCGATCGCGGTCGCGCCATCGGCCGCCTCGCCGACGACGTCGATGTCGTCCTCGGACTCGAGGATCATCGGCAAGCCGCCGCGGACCATTGCCTGGTCGTCGACCAGCAGGACCCGGATCCGCGGGTCGCGAGCCGCGCCGAGCGACGATTCGGTCATCACCCGGCCCCGGTCATCGGGAGCAAGGCGCGCACCACGAAACCGCCTTCGGGGCGGGGGCCGGCGGTCAGCTCCCCGCCGAACAGCGCGACCCGCTCGCGCATCCCGACGAGGCCGCGTCCGCTGCCCGGCGTGGCCGGATGGGCGCCCGCCGACCCGGCCCCGTCGTCGCTGACGACCAGCTCGACGGATCGCTGGGCGAACCGGACCCGGACCTCCGCCCGGGTCCCGGGCCCGCCGTGCTTGATCGCGTTCGTCAGCGCCTCCTGGACGATCCGGTAGATCGAGAGATCGAGCGTCGCCGGCAGCGAATCCGGCGGGATGCCTTCGACGAGCAGCTCGACCGGCAGGCCGGCGTCGCGGCTCGAGGTCGCGAGCGAAGCCAGCTGCCCGACGCCGGGGCGTCCGTCGCGGGTCGCGTTACCGTCGGTGCTCCGCAGCATCCCGAGCAGCCGCTGGAGCTCGACGACGGCCTGCCGGCTCGCCGACTCGATCGCCTCGAGGGCCTTCGCCGCCTGATCCGGTCGCTTGTCGAGGATCCGTCGCGCACCTGCCGCCTGGACGCCCATGACGCTGACGTGGTGGGCGACGACATCGTGGAGCTCGCGCGCGATGCGGAGCCGCTCGTCGATCACGACCCGTCGCGCCTGCTCCTCGCGTCCACGCTGCCGGCGACGCGACCAGGCGAAGATCGCCGCGATCGCGCCTCCGGCGAGCAGCGCCCCGAGGACGTTGAGCAGCAGCACCCCCTCGCGGGCGCCGTTGACGAACGCGATCGCCCCCAGCACGAAGCCGCCCGCGACGAGCAGGCGATCGACCGCGACCGGGTGCTGGACGAGCCAGCGATTGACGGCAACGGGCGGGCGCATTGGCCGGCCAAGCGTAGGCTCGACGCCGATCCGCCGCCAACCGCGGTCGCTGCGCTCTGGTCATCGAGTCCTCAACCGGCCGCGACCCCGATGGCCGCCAGGGCGGCGGACAGGCGCTCGATGTCGTCCGGCCCGTTGTGGAGGGCGCTCGAGGTCCGGATGAGCCGTCGAGGAGGCTCCGGCGACTCGGCGGCCGGGACGGGCCAGGGGTAGATCGGCACCTCGATCCGATGCTCGTCGAGGAGGCGCTGCTGGAGCGGGTCAGTGTCGAGGGGCGACGAGCCAGAGCCGCTGACCGCCAGCGGGCCGCTCGGGGGCATCGGCAGTGCGATCATCGCCCCGAGCATCGACTCAGGGGCCGGAAGCGACGCAGACAGCCCGAGGGCCGCAGCCAGGACCTCCCGCCCTCGGAGCGCCAGCCCGTGGTTGCGGTCCATCACCGCCGGCCAGCCGCCGTCGAGCGCCCCGCCGATGAACGCCAGGGCATCGGACACCGCCAGCCACGGCGTGGGATCGAGCGTGCCCTGCCAGTCGAACTCGGCCCGGAAGCGGGTCGCCGCGGCGCCCGCCTCGCCGAGGATCGCGTTCGCGCCGTGCGAGATCGTGTTGGGACGGATCCCCGCTTGACGGTCCCGCCGGGCGTGGAGGAAGGCCGATCCCTTCGGCGCGCAGACCCACTTGTGGAGGTTGCCGGTGTACCAGGCGGCACCGAGCCGGTCGAGGTCGAGGGGGAGCATGCCCGGGGCGTGGGCGCCGTCGACGAGGGTGTCGACGCCGCGCTCGACCAGCTCGGCCACGAGTCGGTCGACCGGGAAGACGAGCGCCGTCGGGCTGGTCACATGGCTGATGAGGGCGAGCCGCGTGCGCTCCGTGACCGCCCCGAGGATCGCGTCGACGACGTCGTCCTCGCCCGAGACGGGGAACGGCACACGGGCGACCACGACGCGCGCGCCGTCGCGCTCCCCGACATGGCGCAGGACGTTGATCGTGGCGTTGTACTCGTGGTCGGTCGTGAGGAGCTCGGCGCCGGGCTCGAACGACAGCGAGCGGAGGACCGCGTTGACCGCACCCGTCGCGTTCGTGACGAACGCGAGATCGTCGGGATGCGCGCCGACGAAGTCGCCGAGCGCGGCGCGGGCCTCCTCGAGCAGGTTCCCGAGATCGCGGGCGAGGAACTGGACCGGCTGCGCCTCGAGCCGGTCACGCCAGCGGCGCTGGGCGTCGAGGACGGGCCTCGGGCAGGATCCGAACGAGCCATGGTTCAGGAATGTGATCGCGGGGTCGAGCGGGAAGACCCCGGCGAGCTCGGACGGCACCCCCCGATCATGACGGGTACACTCGGGCCGTGGGTGCCGTGGACACGATGGAGACGTTCTTCGAGCTGTTGAACGCGGGGGACCGCGAGGCGGCGGTCGGGCTCATGGCCGAGAACGCCGAGATGCGGGTTCACGTCGGCGACAGCGCCCAGACCCTCCGTGGCGTCGACCGCATCGGCGGCTGGTTCCTGCGGGGCGACGCGGGCCTGCGGATGATCCCGGGCGAGGTCCGCGACACGGGCAACACCTACGAGGCCGACGTCCTCGTGGTTCGGCCCGGCGCCCCCTCGCTCCATCTCGACGCGACGTTCCGCGTCGAGGCCGGCAAGATCACCTCGATCAACCTCGCGCCGCGGTAGGTCCCGCGATCGACCGGGCGATCCCGGCCCGCGACCGGGCGATCCCGGCCCGGAACCCTCAGGGAGAGCTAGACGGCGCTCGGGACCCGCCGACCTCGGCGGGCGGCGCCTCGCTCGGGGTCGGGATGACGATCTGCTGGCCCTCGGCCACCTTGTTCGGGTTCTTGATCGCCGGGTTCGCCGCCATGAGCTCCTCGAGGGTCAGCCCGTGCGAGGCGGCGATCTTCGACAGGGTGTCGCCCTTCTTGATCGTGTAGACGATCGGCGTCGGCGCCCGCGGCACGGTCGGCTGGAGCGACTGCGCCGCCTGGCTCGACCCGGGTGAGCCGCTCCCGGCCGGACCACCCGAGCCGCCACCGAGGTTGAGGAGGGCCGGCAGGAAGAACAGGGCGATGGCCAGGACCGCGACGGCTGCCGCCATCAGGGCGATCCGTGGCACCGGCGGCATCGCGACGCGCGAGCGGATCTGCGGGTAGGCCTCGGAACGGCGTGGGCGCTCCCAGTCGGGCCCGTCCGTGCCGCCGAGGTGCTGGTCGTAGGCCCGTGGGCGGCGCGTCGGGCGACGTGGCTCCGCGGCCTCCTGCTCCGAGTCCTCGTCGTCGCCGTGCGAGGCCGGCCCGGAACCACGACGCGCGCGCTCGCCCGCCCCGGCGGCGGCACCCGCCCCGGCGGCACCCGCCCCGGCAGCGACACTCGCTCCGGCCGTCCCGGCCGCCTCCCCACCCGACCAGGCGCGATCCTCATCGCTCCGGCGTGGCGGCGGCGGACCGCCCGCGAGCCGGTCGGCCGCGCTCCCGGCCAGGCCCTGGCCCGGATCGGGAGTCCGCCGGCCGAGGAAGGGCGGCGGATCCGCGTCGTCCGCACCGTGCTCGGAACCCTCGGCGGACGCCAGCCATGGCGGCGGCGCGGCCCAGTCACGCGGCGGATTGCGTCGGACGGTGTCGGGTTCGTCGCCGCCGTCGCCGGGCGCGGTCGCCGCGAGACCCGCTCCCGCCGCGAGACCCGCTCCGGCCGCGGCCGCCAGACCCGCCCCGGCGACCGCCCCTGCGCCGTCGTCGTCGGGATCCGCGTCGGGCGATCGGTCCACGTCGGCCGCGTCGGCCGCGTCCGCGGCGGACGCGCCTGCCGCAGCTCGCGGGGAGCCGCCACGCGCCCGGGCCGCCTCCCGTCGCGCCCAGTCCTGGAAGGTGGGGCAGACCGGGAACGCCGTCGAGAGGCAGTACGCCTCCTGGTGGGCGACGGCCCGCGGGGCGGGCGGCGTCTCCGCGTAGCAGCGGTGGCGGTGATCGGGGGCCGAGGCTCGCTCGTCGCGGTCGTCCTCGAAGGCGACGAAGGGACAGGCCGAGGCGCCGTCCGCGAGGGCCAGGCCGCGTTCAGTCACCGTCCGATGATACCGGCCCGATCAGCCCTCGACCCTTGGCGGGCTCGCGGCTCGGCCTCGTCCGGTCCCCCCGCCGGAGGCGCGTGGCGGAGGCGGCGAAGGCGGCGAACCGGCCGGGCGACCATCGGGGCCGCCGATCCCGAGCATCACGGTGTTGCCAGAGGAACCGCCGACCTGCTGCAGCACCCGCAGCTGGAGGAGACCCGGGTTGTCCTCGATCATCCGTCCCGCGTTGGCGAGCGACCGCAGCGCAGCGGTCTCGCCACGGGCCCGCTCGAGCGCAGCCTCGCCCTCGCGCCGGGCCGCCACGATGCCGGCGAACGCGCGCTTGAGCTCGCTCGGGACCATCACGTCGCGGACGTCCACGCCGAGCAGCTCGATCCCGATCCTGGCGAGCTCGCTGGCGACCGCGGAACCGACGGCCGGACCCAGCTCGCCACGGGCGGCCAGGATGTCGTCCGCCGAGCGGCCGGCCACGACCTCCCGGATGCCGGCATGGAGGGCCGCATACAGCGCCGTCATGTAGCTCTGGTCGTTGGTCACGGCGGCAATCGGATCGGCCACGACGTACCGCGCCGTCAGGCTGATCCGGAGGGCGACGCCGTCGGCGGTCAGGATCTCCTGGCCCGGGACGGTGATCGCGGTCGGCCGACCGTCGAGTAGTTGAATCTCCGTGAACGGCCGCAGCGCGACGTGGGTTCCCGCCGACAGGAGGCCGATGAGATGGCCCTGCCGGTAGCGAAGGCCGCGCTGGTAGTCATGGACCGTGAGCACGGTGAGGACCGGCCGGAGCAGGATGACCACGATCAGCGCAAGCAGCAGCAGCGCGATGACGACTTCCACCCGTTCCTCCGCTCCGATCCCTCGATCGATCGTTCGGCCGCCGGCGTCGCGAACGCGAAACCGGCCCCCGGTGGGCGGCGTTTGCACCCGTCGCGGCGGGTCCCGGTCCGGCGGCGGAGGCCCGAAGCCTGCAGGGCCACCGAAGCGGTCGCCTCGAGGGCCAGACCCGACCGCGACGGGTTGTGCAGGAGTCGAACCTGCGAGCCAAGCGGTCCTCGCCCAGAACGGACGCCGGCGATGCCGGCGGTCCACTGTCGGACGCCGCGTCAAGGCGATGCTAGACGACGCCGCTTACCTGGGCAATCCGACGATCGACCTACCGCGGGTCCGATCGGCCCGAGAGGGAGGCGTTTGACAGGGGGCGGGCCCGCTCCGAGACTCCGATTCAGCGCATCGGACCGCACGATCGCCGCGGTCCCGCGAACCTTCAGCCCGCGAAGGAGACGCATGTTCCGATTCAGCGACATCCTCGCCCCGAGGACGACCGTCCATGCCCACTGCGACCTGCCGTGTGGCGTCTACGACCCCGAGCAGGCCCGGATCGAGGCCGAGTCCGTCTACAAGATCATCGAGAAGATGGGCGCGAACTCGGACCCGACCTTCACTGCTCGCGCGATCGACATCAAGGAGGAGCGGGCCGAGCTCGCCAAGCATCACCTCGACGTGCTCTGGCACGACTACTTCAAGCCGGAGCATCTCGACAAGGTGCCGAACCTGCACGAGTTGTTCTGGAACGCGGCCAAGCAGGTCAGCAAGGTCAAGGCGTCGACCGACCTCGCCGACGCGAAGAAGCTGCTCGACATGATCGACGAGATCGACGCCGCCTGGAAAGCGACCGGCGGCCCCGAGAAGACCCGCGTCGTCCGCCAGACGGCCTGATCGTCAGGGCGTGCCCGATCCGAAGCCCCGCCCCGAGGCGGGGCTTCATCGTGCTCGCTCGCACCCACGTACCAGCCCGCTCCGAGCGCGCCTCCGCGGGCCCTGGCGCGTCGCGGTCAGCGAGCGCTCGATGTCGCCGGGGATCCTTCCGGGCGACTGGCTGCTCGTCGACCCGACGGTCGCCCGCTGGCCGCGCCGTGGCTCGATCGTCGTCTTCCGGGAGCCGGACAGCGACGTCCTCGCGATCAAGCGCGTGGCCGGCCGTCCGGGCGATCGCGTCGATCTCGACGCCGGGCACCTGATCCTCGGCGACGACGAGGCGTGGCTGCTGTCGGACGCGCCGCTCGCGGAGCTCGTCGCCGAAGCCGCCGGCGCCCCGATCGACTCGCGGCGGTACGGTCCGGTGCCGATCGATTGTCTCGTCGGCCGGGCCTGGTTCCGCTATGGTCCGCTCGGACGCGTCGGACGCCTCGGGGGACGCGGCCGCGACTGAGCCCGGGCTCGAGGGAGGTGGCCCATGTCTCGCCGCTCCGCCGACGTTCCGCAGCTCGCCCGCGCGCTGGGCGCATTCGTGATCGCGGCCCTGCTCGCGGCGTGCGGCTCGCCCGTGCCCGCGTCGCCCGCGCCCGCGTCGGTCGCGCCGTCGAGCGTCCTCTCGGCGGCCGCTACGCCGCCGCCGAGCACGGCGCCGGCATCGCCGACCGTGGCGCCGTCGGAGGGAGCGTCGGCGTCGACCTCGACTTCAGGGCTCCCGCGGACCGGCCGGATCGAGGTGACCTCGGCCGGCTATGCCGTGACGCTCCCCGCGAACTGGTTCCGGATCGACTTCTCGAAGGAGGACGTCGAGGCGTTCTCGAAGGCCGGCAGCGGCAATCTCGGCCCGGGCGTCTCCGACCAGCTGGCGGCGCAGGTCGCGTCCCTCGCCGCTGCGAACATCTCGCTGTACGCGTTCCGGTTCGCCGACGCCGATGCCGTGATCGGCACGAACCTCAACATCATCGTCCTGCCGTCCCTCGGGCTCGACCTCGCCACGCTCGAGACGCTGAACGTCCAGCAGCTCCAGCAGCTGGTCGGGAAGGACGTGAAGATCGCCCACACGCGGGTGACGCTTCCGGCCGGTGAGGCGCTGCGCCTGAGCTACTCGATCCCAGCCGGCGGGCAGCCGGTGCAGCTGATCCAGCACCTGGTCATCGGCGGCGACAAGCAGCTGATCATGACCTGCACCGCCCCGGGCTCCATCAGCAAGATCGCCGACGAGTGCGACGGGATGGCCAGGAGCCTCGAGTTCCTGAAGTAGGCAGCGGCTGCGCCCGGGTGGCGGAACCGCGCCGTGGGACGGGCGCGCGGCCGTATCCTCGGGAGGTGACGACCTTCGACCCACGCGCCCCGCTCGACCCGGCCCCCGATCCGTGGGCGGAGATGCCGCAGCCCTTGACGCGGTCGGGCCCGCCGTGGCACATGACCGACATGATCGCCGCCGAACCGTTCGTCGCCGAGCGGATCGTCGAGCGCCTCGCCGATCCGCAGGGCCCCGCCGGGCGCCTCGCCGGCGCGGTCGGTCAGGCGGCGAGCAGCGGAGCGCCGATCGTCATCACTGGTTGCGGCACGAGCGAGCACGCCGCCCTCGCCGCGGTCGAGATCCTGCGGGATGCGATCCGAGCCGGCGGGTTGCCGGCCGGTCCGACATCCGTCGTCGCTTCGCAGGCCTTCGAGCTCGCCCTGGATCCGCCGAACGGTGGGCTGGTCATCGGCGTGTCGCACGAAGGCGCGACGGCCGCCACGATCGATGCGATGGACGCGGCCGGCGACGCCGGCGCGCACGTGGGCCTCATCACCGGCAGCGACCACTCACCGGCGGGCGACACGGCGGACGAGGAGCTGATCGTCGAGACCGTCGAGATGGACCACGGCTGGTGCCACACGATCGGCTACGTGGCGCCGATCGTCGCCACGGCGGCGATCGGCGCGCAGCTGTCCGGCAGCCCGCTGGACGCGGTCGCGGTCCGGGAGCTCCTGGCCGACGGCGCACGCGACGAGGCCGGAGCCGAGGCGATCGCGGCAATCCTCGCCGGCTGTCGGACGATCCTGACCATCGGTTCGGGATCCGATCGACCGGCCGCCCGGGAGCTCGCCCTCAAGATCGAGGAGGCCGCCTGGCTGCCGACGACGATGCGAGACCTGGAGACGTTCCTCCACGGCCATTTGCCGGCGACCGACGCGTCGACCGGGCTCGTCCTCATCCTTGCCGATCGCGTCGGACGACCCGAGCGGGTGGAGCGGGCGCGAGACGCCCTGGCCGCGGCGAAGGTCGTCGGAGTGCGGGCGGCGGCGATCCTCGGACGCGGTGTCGCCGATCAACTGTCGGACGATCTCACGCCTGCCGGCCGTCTGGTCGTCGACGATTCCGGGGAGCTGCCCGACCCGGTCGCCGCGCTCCTCGCGACCGCGACCCCCCTCCAGCAGCTCACCGAGCGGATCGCCCGCGCCCGCGGCACGAACCCCGACCTCATCCGCCGCGACGACCCAACCTATCTGGCTGCCGCGAGGGCCGCCGAGACGGCCGAGCCCGCCGGCTGAGGGCCGCCAGCGTCGGCGGACCTCATGATCAGCCAGACTGATACGAAATGGATCGAACGAGCGCGGCGGGGCATCAGTTCGGGCCGTTCCCATCGAGGGCGCGCCGACTGCCACGCTGCCTCATACAGAATCTGATCAGCGAGCGCGATCAGGATTCGTTAGCGCCACCGCCGGGATCGGTGGCTGAACCGCCGAGCTCGCGGCTTTAGTTGAACAGCGCCTCGGCCATCACGTCGATCATGTCGAGGTCGCGCGGCACGAAGTCCTGGAGCATCAGCCGCTCGGCGCCGGCGTCCTCGAAGCGGGCGACCATGGCCCGGGCCTGATCGGGCGTCCCGAGGATCCAGCGCGGCTCGCGCGCATCGAACCAGTCGTCGCCGCCGCCCGAGGTCCCGAACGCCGCGAGGAGGTCGGCCTTCCGGCGGCTCACCTCGACATTGTTCCGGCCGACCAGGACGCCGGCCATGACCGACCGCCCCATCGTGGCCGCGTCGCGCCCGATCGTCTCGCAGGCCGCGGCCAGCTCGGCGAACTTCGCGCGGGCCGTGTCGGGCGACGATGACGACAGGTTGAACTCGTCGGCGTACCGCGCCGCGATCCGCAGCGATCGAGGCGATCCTTCACCGCCGGCGAGCAGGCGCGGTCGCGCCGCGCCATTGGGGAACCTGGAGCGGCCTGGTCGGTCGACCGGTTTCGGATGGAATCGGGCAGACTCGATCGTGACGTGGGCGCCGCGGAACGACCAGCCGTCGGGCTCGCCCCACAGTCCGTGAAGCACCGCGAACTGCTCCTCGAGCATGTCCGCCCGCTCCTTGATCTCGGGGAAGGGCAAGCCCAGCTCCCGATGCTCGACCTCGTTCCAACCGGCCCCGAGACCGAACTCGAGGCGGCCGCCGCTCATCTCGTCGACCGTCGTCGCGATCTTGGCGAGCTGTCCGAAGCGGCGGAAGGTGACCGGCGAGACGAGCGTGCCGAGCGCGATCCGCGACGTCTCACGCGCCAGGCCGGCGAGGACCGACCAGGCGTCGGTGGTCGGCTCGCCGGCCGGACCCGGGAAGCTCTGGTAGTGGTCGGACCGGAAGAACGACTCGAAGCCGACCGCCTCGGCCCGTTGGACGATCGCCAGCTGGTCAGCGTACGTCAGGCCCTGCTGCGGCTCGATCATCAGCGCGAAGCGCATCCATCACTCCCTGTCCACATTCCGCGTCGAGCGGATCATCGCGCTTGACGCGATCATTGACCACCGCTAAATTGTTCACGTTATGCGAACGATCACCCCGGATCCCGCGCGCCAGGTGCCTGCGTCGGCGCCGGCCACGCGCCGGCGGACCACGGTGTCGACCGACGCGCTGATCGAGACGATCGTCGGCGACCTGCACGAGATGATCGGGAGCCTGCGCTGTGCCGGCACCGGCCGGATGGTCAAGGCCGGCATCAGCATGACCCACCTCCACATTCTGTGGGTTCTCGAGCACCACGGCGACCTCACGATGAGCCGGCTCGCCGACCTGCTCGACGTCTCGCTCAGCAACGCCACCGGCCTCATCGACCGCATGGCGGAGCGCGGCCTCATCGACCGGATCCGCGTCGAGAATGATCGCCGGGTGGTCCTCGTCCGGGCATCCGCCGACGGGGCACGGATCCGCGACGAGATCGAAGCGCTGAAGCAGGACCGTCTTCGGTCGGTCCTCGCCCGGCTCTCGCCGGCCAAGCTCGAGCGAGTCCTCGGCGCGATCGCCGACCTGCGCGGCGCGGTGATCGACGAGATTGGCCCCGACCACCTCGGGGACCACGTCCACCACGCCTCGACGGCCCCGCAAGCCTGAACCCAGCAAGCCTGAACCGGCGGCCCAGCCGCCCCACCCAGCCATCCCATTTGGAGGAAGGAGCCTCGATGGAAGCCATTTCCCTCGATCGCGACGAGCGGACCCCGAGCGTCGAAGAAGATCCCGCGCTCGGTCTCGATCGGCGCACGAAGTTCGAGATTCTCGGCGCGGTCCTGCTCGGCATGTTCCTCGCCGCGCTGGATCAGACGATCGTCGGCCCGGTGATGCCGAAGATCGTCGGTGACCTGCATGGTCAGGACTACTACACGTGGGTCACGACGATCTACCTGCTGACGAGTACCGTCAGCGTCCCGATCTACGGCAAGCTGTCCGACCTCTACGGGCGCAAGCCCGTCCTGATGATCGGCATCACGCTGTTCCTCGTCGGCTCGGCGCTGTCCGGCCTGTCGCAGGACATGTGGATGCTCGTCCTCTTCCGGGGCATCCAGGGCCTCGGTGCCGGCTCCCTGTTCCCGATCGCGCTCGCGGTCATCGGTGACCTGTTCACCCCGGCCGAGCGCGGCAAGTACCAGGGCTTCTTCGGCCTGGTCTTCGGCCTCGCGTTCCTGCTCGGCCCGGGCCTCGGCGGCGCCCTCACCGACGCCTTCAGCTGGCACGCGATCTTCTACGTCAACATCCCGATCGGGCTGATCGCTCTGGCCGTCATCTGGCGGCTGCTCCCGAACATCCGCCACGTCGAGCGGGTCGGGACGATCGACTACCCGGGCGTCGCGACCCTCGTCCTCGGCCTCGTCCCGATCCTGATCGGCTTCACGATCGCGGAGACGAGCGGCTTCGGCGAACCGACCGTGTGGGCCTGGCTCATCGGCGGGCTCGTGTTCCTCGGCATCTTCGTCGTCGTGGAGCGGCGCTCGCCCGAACCGATCATCCCGCTCCACCTGTTCCGGAACCGGACGTTCTCGTCGTCGATGGTCTCGATCTTCTTCGCGACCTTCGGCTTCGGGGCGCTGATCATCTTCCTGCCGTTCTACTTCCTGATCGTCGAGGGCGCGACGTTCACCGAGTCCGGCTACCGCTTCCTGCCGTTCATGTTCGGGTTGATCGTCAGCTCGATCGCGTCCGGCCAGCTCGTCAGCCGGACGGGCCGCTACAAGCCGTTCATCTTCCTGGGCTTCGTCGCCCTGATCGTCGGCCAGATCCTGATGACGCAGCTGCGCGTCGGAACTGACGACTGGGTCCTCAACGGCTGGATGTTCGTGACCGGCCTCGGCATCGGCCCGACGTTCGCGGTCTTCACGATCGTGGTCCAGAACGCCGTCCCGTTCCACGAGCTGGGGGCCGCGACGAGCGACCTGACGCTGTTCCGGCAGATCGGAACGACCGTCGGCATCGCCGCCGCGTACACCCTGTTCCGCCTCAACTTCACCTGGTCGGTGCTGCGCGAGCAGATCATCGGCGCCGGCGCGCCGGCGGCCCTCGTGCCGACCGATCCGCCCGCGGGCTTCGACATTGCCCAGCTCACCTCGCCGACCGGCGGGGGAGCCAGCTTCCTGTCGCAGATCCCTGCTCAGGCGCAGGCGATCTTCGTCGAGGGCTTCCATCGAGCGCTGACGATCGCGATCGCCAACAGCATCTGGTTGGGCGTCGCGGCGGCCGTCGTGGCCCTGGGCGCGGCCGTCTTCCTCAGGGAGATCCCGCTCCGGACGACCCTCGGCCCGGCGCGCGCCGGCGCTCCCGAAGGTGCATCCTCGCCGGCCAGCCCGGCGGGAGCCCCCTCCTCGGCTTCGGCGCCGTACCGACCGAACCCGGCGGCCGACTGACGTCGGCCTCCGGGCCCGGCCTCTCGAGGCGGGCTCGTCCTTCAACGACCTCGGTGGTTCGCCACCGGGGTCGTTTCCGTTCGGGCGCTACCATCGCGAGCATGGCGATCGACCGACCCACCTTCCCGATCGCGGCCGCCTTCCCCGGCGAGCTGCGCGCCCCGGGCACCGACGCCGGGCACGCACAGACGATCGGCGGCGGCATGGTCGGCGACCTGCCGGAAGGCTCGATGCGGCGGGTGACGCATGGCGACCTCGACGTGCTGATCGCGCACACTCCCGGCGGTGTCGTCGCCATCGACGACCGTTGCCCCCACATGTCGGCGCCGCTGTCGATCGGCGACCTCGACGGCTGCGTCGTCGCCTGCCCGCTCCACGAGGGACGTTTCGACCTGTGCTCGGGCGAGGTGGTGCAGATGCCTACGACGGGTGGGCTCGATGCCGAGGGCGCCTACCACCCGACCTGGTCGCCGGCCGGCAAGGAGCCGAAGGTCGATCCCCCCGGCAGGAAGGCCGAGGCGCGCCGCTTCACCCGCGTTCGGCGCCTGCGCTACTACCCGCTGCGGATCGTCGAGGGCCGGATCGAGGTCGACGTCCCGGCGATCTGACGCTTTGGCACCGGCCATGCGATCAGGTGCAGGGGGCGTGCACATGGAACGAGCCGCATGGCCAAACTGGCCCTGAGGGCCATGAATCTGCCAGTCCGGTGCACCCGACGCACCAAATCGGCGGATTCCGGATGCATTGGCCTGGTCGAGGCCGAATCGCGTCCCATGGGCACGTCGGGTGCACCAAGCCGCCTCGGCGGCGATCGGCTGCTCGGGAGTCTCGCCGGGCGAGCGTATCTGGCAGGGATCGCCAACCTCGAGGCGAAAACGGCACGTTTCAATCGTGGGGCGAGCCGCGTCGATCGATTTCTGTTGGGGCTGAGCCGGGGTCCCCGGAACAGGCCAGATACGCTCGTGGGGCGAGAAATCCGTGGGCCAGCTCCGCCTACCGGATCTCCGCTTCCGCGACGTCCTCCGGGTGGGCTCTCGCGACGTACGTCCGGATGATGTCGACGACCTCGCCCGCGTCGTCGGTCAGCTTCAGGAGGTCGAGGTCGGCCTTGTCGATCGCCCCCGCGGCGACCTGCGTCGAGGCCATCCAGTCGAGCATCCCCTTCCAGTAATGGCTGCCGACGAGGACCACCGGGAAGTCGCGGATCTTGCCGGTCTGGATGAGGGTGAGGCTCTCGAACAGCTCGTCGAGCGTGCCGAAGCCGCCCGGCATGATCACGAACGCGTCGGCGTACTTCACGAACATCGTCTTGCGGGCGAAGAAGTACTTGAACTCGATGCCGAGGTCGACATAGGCGTTCAGGCCCTGCTCGTGGGGCAGCTCGATGTTGCAACCGATCGACAGGCCGCCGCCCTCCCGGCAGCCACGGTTCGCCGCCTCCATGATCCCGGGCCCGCCACCGGTGATGATCGCGAACCCGTGCTCGGCGAGCCGCCGGGCGATGTCGCGGGCGAGCTCGTAGTCGGGCGAGCCCGGCGGGATCCGGGCGGAGCCGAAGATCGTCACGGCCGGCCCAACCGCGGCGAGTGCGTCGAATCCCTCGACGAACTCGCTCAGGATCCGCAGCGCCCGCCACGGATCGCTGTCGACGAACTCCGGCCGGCCGCGCGGCGCGGGCCGTCGCTCGAGGAGTTGCTCGTCCTCGGTCGTCGCCGGCTTGCCGATCCGCTCCGCGGCGTCGCGGCGCATGACGATCCGGCCGCTGCGCCGCTCCGGCCCACCCGGCCCCGTTTCCCCCGACCGAGGCGGCCCCGCGCCCTGGCCGGTGTCGGCCTCGGTGGTCGATATCGTCTGGTCCGAACCGGTCGGGGTCGATTCGTCGTTCACGCGGGTAGCATCGCATCCAACCGGAGGGGACATGCACCGAACCCGATCGATCCTGGCCTTGATCCTCGTTTCAGCCGGGCTGGTCTGGATCGGCCAGGGGACGTCGGTCCTGAAGGGCAGCAGCTTCATGGTCGGCGACCCGCGCTGGGCGTGGATCGGCGCCGCCTGCGTCGTCGTCGGGATCGCGATCGGCGTCCGCGAGATCAGGTCGCGTCGAGCATGAGAGCCGCGGTGCCCAGCGTCCCAGCGAGCTCGACGGGGATCTCGGCCTAAGCCCGGTCCATGGCTCGCATGCGACGCAGCTCTGCTTCTGCGTATGTGCGGCGAACCCGGGGCAGGGTGTTCCCGAAGGCGAGGACGGAGACGAGGCCGGTCAGCGCGAGGAGTCCGACCACGGCCGGCGGCTGGCCGACGAGGAACGCGATGACCGCGAGAGCGATCGCGCCGAGGCCGATCCCGATCGCCACGACCATCGCGGGCAGGACATAGCGGCGTCCGCGACCGCGGCCCGCCAGGATCCCGATCGCCGCGCCGAGCAGGCCGATTGATGTTCCGACAATCGCCCCGACGGCGCCGACCGACTGGTCGGACAGCCAGGCCCCGCGCCGACCGACCTCTCCCGCGGCCAGCCTGGCGATCTCGAGCCGGCCGACATCGACCGAACCGGCGCCGGGCAAGACGACGTTGATCTCGAGACGGGTCGGCGGCACGCCTCCCTGGAGGAAGAAGGGCAGCTCGAACGGGCGCCAGTCGGACGTGCCGGTCAACGCCGCCATGGAGCCAGTCGTGGCGAGGGTCCGGGAGAAGTACCGGCCGCCATCGGGGAAGATGCTCCACATTTCGAAATAGCCCGTACCGGTGACGTTCGAGTAGCGAACGTCACCTCGGACTTCGTAGCCGTCGCGCCCGAGATCGGGAGCGGCGATGGCCACGAGCGGAAACGACCCACCGCTCGCATCGACGGTGATCCGCACGGCGCCATCGACGACTGTACCCGAGGCTGGCGCTGTGACGGTCCAATCGATCGTCTTGACCGGTTCGTCCGCCGCAGCGGCAGGCGCCGACGCCACCGCGAGCAGCAGGGCCAGGGCTCCGGCTCGGCCCAACCGACGCGTCATCGTCCGGCTGCCTCGTTCCGATGCGCCTCGAGGAGGAGCCGGAACGTTTCGTCGTCGATCCGCCCGTCGGCGTAGGTCATCCGGAGCTGGAGCTCGAATGGGCTGGCCTCGGTGTGCTCGTCGATCAGCCGGACTTTGTCGATCAATCGATCGAGCCGGAGCCGAAGCGTCGGATACGAGATGCCGTACTCCGAGGCGAGCTGCTTGAGCGTGCCCGATGCGAGCAGGAACCGCTTGACGAACGCCAGGTCCTCCGGCGTGAGGTAGTCGATCCATTGCTTCCGACCGTCCGCTGCCACTGCCACCTTCGACGCGATGGAGAATGAAACTCTGGTTGAACAATATTCAGGACGATATGGAAGTCAACCTTCAGGTCGTGAAAGTGCTGACCGGTGGCAACGGTCGGCGGTGGCGGACGTGACGTCAGACCGAGCCGCGCGCGAGCCAGCCCTTCCACGTGGGTTCGTCGCGGCCCGCGGCGACGTCGTCCCCGAAGCGGACGAGCGGCAGCCGGAGCAACGCCGGTGTCGCGAGCAGGCGCTCGACGATCTCGTCGTCGTCCATTCGGACGTAGGCGAGACCGCCGTCGCGGTAGGCCTTCGACCCCTCGTCGAGGAGCGCGCGGGCGCCGAGCCGCTCGACGAAGCGGCGGAGCTCGCCGCGGGCGATCGGCTTCCGGGCGAGGTCCACCTGGTGAATCGCGATCCGCCGCTCCTTGAAGAAGCGGACGGCCGCGCGCGTGGCCTGATCCCGGTCGGTGCCGAAGATCTGGACGCTGCGGCCTGGTTCGGGCATCGAACGGCAGCGTAGCCGTGCCGCTGCCACCGCGGGTACCATCGCCCGAACAGGAGGTGGCGGCGTGGCGGTCTGGTTCACGGTCAAGCTCGACGATCGGCCCGGGGCGCTGGCTCGGATGGCGACCGCGCTGGCCGAGCGAGGCGTGAACATCGCCGGGATCGTGGGGATCGCCGAAGACACCGACGGCGAGCTGATGCTGGAGACGAGCGACGCCGACGCGACCCGGGCGGCCTTCGACGCTGCCGGGATCGCCTACGAGGCACACGACGCCGACGGCGGCTCCGATCCGGGTCGGCTCACCATCGCCGACATCGTCGCGCGCTAGGCCGTCCGGCCTCCTACCCATCAAACCCATGGCTCGCACGCGCGCCGGCGAGTCGGCTGCCGCCGCCGCCCGGCTCGACGTCCTCGAGGGGTCGGCGGCGGTGCCGGCCATCGTCGATCGGCTGGCCGAGCGCGGCGGCCGCGTCCGGACCGTGGCTACGGTTCGAACGCTCGAGACCGATCCGCCCCAGGCGGAGATCGAGGTCGAGGTCGACGGACTGACCGAGGACGAGCTCGTCGATGCGCTCGACGACCTGCCGGACATCCAGGCGATCCGCCGGACGCGGAGCCTCGGCTCGATCTTCGGCAAGCGGGTGATCGTCATCGGAGCGGGGGCGCAGGTCGCCCAGGTCGCGCTCGGCGCGGTCAGCGAGGCCGATCGCCACAACCTCCGGGGCGAGCGGATCAGCGTCGACACGATCCCGCTGATCGGGGAGGCAAACATCGCGGCTGCCGTCCGGGCCGTGGCCGACCTCCCGCGGGCTCGGCTGCTCGTCCTGGCCGGTTCGATCATGGGAGGTGATATCAGCAACGCCGCCGACGAGCTGCGGGCGGTCGGCGTCCCCATCATCGCCCTGAACATGGTCGGCTCGATCACCGATCACGTCGACCTCGTCGTCAGCGACCCCGTCCAGGCCGGGACGATGGCCGTCATGTCCATCGCCGACACGGCAACGTTCGACTTGGTGAGGCAGCGCGGCCGCAGGTACTAACCCGTGATCCGCGCCTCGCGCCGGCGCGGGAGAGGCCGGCGTCAGTGCTGGCTCGGCACCTGGCTGACGCGGCCCTGGGTCTCGCCGTAGTCCCAGACGTCGATCAACGGCGGCTCGATGCCGAGAGAGGTCAGGGCGGTGCAGATCTGGCTCCGGTGATCGGTGCCGTGGTGGATCGCCTGCGCCAGGCGGATCCCCCGCGGAGCATGGCTTTCGCTGCCGTCATCGCGACGGCGGATCACGACCTCCTCGGGGTCGCCGTCGACCGCGAGGACCGCGGCCCAGTCGGCCTCTGCGTTGGCCATCGCGTCACGCAGCGTGGCGATGTCCATGCCCTCTTCTTCGATCTGGGCCACGCGTCCGCCGCTGAGAACGAAGAGGTAAGAGCGGTCTGCGCCGACGAGGTGCCGGGCTGTGTCGATGATTGAGCCAAACGTCCCCGAGACGGTCGTTGCGAGCTGCTCGTCGGTCAGGCCGGCACAGGCGTCGAGCAGCCGGTCTGTCGCCCAGACGTGATGGCCGAACGCGTCGGAGAGCAGAGAGCGAGCCATGACGTCCACCTCGTCGCAGGGTGTTGCCTGCGCAGCATCGCCGACCGAACGGTCAGGACCCGACACGATCCCGCATAGATGGCTGGCGGTTGGCCAGTTTCCCCTACCCTGACACCGTGCGGATTGCGACCTGGAACGTCAACTCGCTGAAGGCCCGGACCGATGCCGTCGAGAAGTGGCTGGGGCGCGCGCAGCCCGACATCTTCCTGATGCAAGAGACGAAGCTCGCAGACTCTGACGCGCCCGAGCTGCCGTTCCGGATGCTCGGCTACGAGCTCGTCCACCACGGCGAGGGTCGCTGGAATGGGGTCGCCATCGCCAGCCGGGTCGGGGCGACGGACGTCGTCACGAACTTCGGCGACGGGCCGGTTCGCGACAGCAGCGCCGGATCGGCCGCCGGGTTCAGCGAGGACGACTTCGACCCGTTCGACGAGGCTCGGATGGTGTCCGCCGTCTGTGGCGGGATCCGCGTCGTCAGCCTCTACGCACCGAATGGTCGGATCGTCGGCAGCTCGTTCTACGATGGGAAGCTGCGTTGGTTCGCCCGGCTCCGGCGGTGGCTCGACGAGACCTGCTCGCCCGACGAGCCGCTCGTCCTTGGCGGCGACCTGAACGCCACCCCGACCGACGACGACGTCTGGGACGCGGTCGCGGCGCACGGCGGGACCCACGTATCGCCGGCCGAGCGCGAGGCCCTCGCCGCGCTCCGCGAGTGGGGCCTGGTCGATGCCTACCGAGCCGCGGCCGGCGAGGCTCCCGGGCGGTTCTCGTGGTGGGACTACCGGGCCGGAATGTTCCATCGCAACGAGGGCATGCGGATCGACCTGCTCTACGTCACGAAGGTCATCGCGGACCGGATCGTCTGGGCGGAGATCGATCGCGAAGCGCGGAAAGGCCCGCCGATCCCGTCTGACCACGCACCGGTCGTCATCGACCTCGACGAGGTCGGGGTGTCGTTCGACGCCGGCTGGGAGGGCGCCCTTGCCCGGATCGCGGCGCGGACGCGTCCCCGGAAGGCGAAGGCACCGGCCTGAGGCCGGCGCCGCGTCAACTCAGGCCTCGGCGTCGAGGTCCGCGAGCAGGGCGGCGATCTCGCGGGCGTTTGTCGTCCCGTAGTTCGCGTAGCAGTTGTTGAACATCAGGTGCGTCTCCTTCGCCTGGGACGACACCTCCCGGACCCGCGGCACCCACTCGGTCAGCTCGTCGCGCGAGTACAGGTAGCGGAATCGCTCGGCCGGGGTGATGTTCTTGGCCTCCCACGTGGCGGCGTTCCGGCCGTGGAACCGGACGATCGCGAGCTCCGGTGACGTGACCACGACCTCCGGCGGGACGCTGCTCTTGAACCCCTGCGGCTCGTCGACCATCACGAACGGGATCGACCGCTCCGACAGGAACCCGAGCGTCCGGTCACGGTTCTTCTCGTTGAGCCACGAGCCGTTTCGGAACTCGACCGCCACCTTCCAGCCGTCGAGCCGCTCGACGGCGTCCTCGATGAGGGCCCGATTCTCGTTCGACGGGAACACCCACTTCGGGTACTGGAGCAGGATCGAGCCGAGCTGGCCGCGCTCCTCGAGCGGCGTGAGCGCCGACCGGAACGACTGCCAGACCTCGTCGTTGAGCTCGGCCGGGAAGTCCTTGAGGTAGATCCGGGTCTTGGCCTGGAGCTCCTCGGGCAGCGCCTCACGGATCGCCTTGGGGAGGCGGCGAGTCTCGGTCCCCTGCCCTGTCATCAGCGCGTGGGCCTTGATGTCGAACGTGAAATCGGGCGGCGTCCGGTCGGCCCACAGCTGGGCGGTCCGCTCGGCCGGCAGGGCGTAGTAGGTCGCGTCGACCTCGACGACCGGGAACGACGAGGCGTAGTAGGCGAGCCGTTCCTCGGCGTTGTCGGCGCCGGCCGGGTAGAAGACGCCTGATGCGGTCATCGTCGGATCGGTCCACGAGGCGGTGCCGACGAGAATCCGCCCGCCGGCCGGAGCCTGGATCGGCTCCGCGGCGACGGTCTCCAGGGGCCGGGCGCGATCATTTGCGGCGTCCGGACCCGGATCGTGATCGACAGCGAGAACGGTGCTGGTCATGGCTCCAGCCTACGCCCGGAACGCGTCGGAAGCCGTCAGGCTCGTCCGTAACGACCCCGTTGCGGCGCCCCTGCCAGGCGCGATTCCGACACATCCGAGAATGGCTCGAGCCGAATCGCGACAGTTGATGTCGAATTCCGTCCTGAGTCCTGCATGGCTGTCGCCAGCTCGCGCCTGACAGGAACCACCGCACCGCAGGGTGGACGAACCCCTGAACGACCATCGCGGATTCGCGCCTGACAGGAACCTGGCGGCGGAGGCAGGCCCCCGCTGGTTGCGCGATCCGGGACGTCGCGCGTCGGGTTCGCGAACGCGCGCCTAGGCTCGCCCGCGATGACCGATCCAGCCGGGACGCCTGAGATCCGCCTGACGGATCTGACCAAGCACTTCCGGGACGTTCGAGCGGTCGAGCGCGTCTCCCTCGACATCCGGACCGGCGAGTTGTTCTCGATGCTCGGCCCCAGCGGCTGCGGCAAGACCACGACGCTCCGGATGATCGGTGGCTTCGAGCTCCCGAGTGCCGGCCGGATCGAGCTCCGGGGGCGCGACGTCACGACCGATCCGCCAGACAAGCGACCGGTCAACATGGTCTTCCAGAA
>VBFG01000134.1 GCA_005882635.1 Chloroflexota bacterium
CGGATGTTCAGCGTCGCGACGCGGAGCGATTCCATCCGGAGAGTGTGCCCGAGCGGTCGGCGGCCGGTCAGACGGCGACCGAGCCAGCGGGCGGCGCGACGGGCAACGTGACCGTGAACGTGGAGCCGCGGCCCTCGTCCGAATCGACCCGGATCCGCCCGCCATGCTGCTCGACGACGTGCCGGGCGATCGCCAATCCCAGCCCGGTCCCGCCGCCACGGACCCGGACGCGGTCGACCTTGTAGAAGCGCTCGAAGATCCGGGCCTGATCTGCCTTCGGGATGCCGACGCCGTGATCCTCGACGGACAGGGTCACGTCCGCGTCGCCCGCCCGGACCGCCACCCGGACTTCGTCTCGCGACGGATCGCCGGGCGGTAGGGGGCCGTCCCCGACCGCTGGCTCGGCTCCGTCGGACCGCCCGAACTTCAGCGCGTTGTGGACGAGGTTGACGACGACCTGGCCGAGTCGCGCCTCATCGCCGCGAACCGCGGGCACGCGCGGCGGCGCGTCGACGACGATCCGCAGTCCCTGGCGGTCGGCGAAGAGGCGCAGCCGCTCGGACGCCTCGACCGCGATCCGGCCGAGGTCGACGTCGTCGAGGAGGACGACCGGCCCGCCACCCTCGATCCGGGCGAGGTCCAGCAGCTCGTTGACCATCTGGACGAGATGGCCCGTCTCGACCTCGATCTTGCCGATCCGATCGCGCATCTTCGGCGGAACGCCATCGCCGGCCGCCTCCGCGTCCCGCGCCAGCGTCTCCGCGAGGAGGCTGACGGTCGACAGCGGCGTCCGGAGCTCGTGGGACAGGTTGTCGACGAACTCGGTCCGGATCTGCTGGAGGCGGCGCAGCTCGGAGACGTCCTCGAGGACGACCCACACACCGCGGACCGGCGACCGACGGGCGCGCACGACGAGGATCGGGCCCTCGGCGCCGTCGAGGCGAAGCTCGCCGGATGACGAGCCCGTCTCCCGAGCCGCAGCGATCAGATCGTCGACGCGGGCGTCGACGAACGCCTCGAGCGTCGTCCGACCGCGGAGTGAGCCCGGCGGCCGTCGCAGGAGGATGTGGGCGGCCGCATTCGCCAGCTCGAGGCGCCCGCCGTCGTCGAGGCGGACGATGCCGACGCCCATGAGGTCGGCGAGGTACGAGGCGTTGCGGACCTGCTGGTCGAGCTCGAACTCCGACGCGTCGAGCCGGTCGCGGAGGCGCCGGACCAGGGTAGCCACGTCGGGCGGGGTCGCGTCGGGCCAGTCCGGGCTGCCGTCACCAGCCGCGTCGCCGGCCGTCCCGGCACGAGCGGCCGCAGCGCGGGCCGCTTCGAGCTGACGCTCGCGGTCCAGCCCGTACCCGAGCGCGAGCGCCAGCGCGACCGCCATCAGGCCCACGAACGCGATCACGATCCAGTCCATCGGGCCGAGCATCGCACAGCCGGGGCGCCGCGACGGTACGCTGTCGTCGACCCCGCGTGCCCTGGAGGAATCCCCTTGCGTCTGCGCCTGATCCCCCGCGAACAGCGGTTCTTCGACCTGTTCGCCGAGGACGCCGCGAACGTCCTCGGCGGCGCCCGACTCCTCGAGGCGATGCTCCGGACGTACGACCAGCCAGAGGCTCGAGCCGCCGAGATCCGGGCGACGGAGCATCGCGGCGACGAGATCAGCCATGACATCGGCCACCGCCTGGAGGCGACGTTCGTCACCCCGTTCGACCGGGAGGACATCTACGCCTTGATCAGCGCCCTCGACGACGTGCTCGACTTCGTCGAGGAGGCGGCCGACACGTTCGTCCTCTACCGTATCGAGGCGCCGACCGCGACCGCGGTTGAGCAGGCCGCGATCATCGTCAAGCAGGTCGAGCTGCTCCACGACGCGCTGACCCACCTCAAGGGTTTCAAGGGGCTCGATCGGTACTGGATCGAGGTCCACCGGCTCGAGAACGAGGGCGACCGGATCGCCCGCGCAGCCATCGCCGCCCTGTTCGTCGACGAGAAGGACCCGGTCAACCTCGTCAAGTGGAAGGACATCTACGGCCTGCTCGAGGCGACGATCGACAAGGCGGAGGACGTCGCAAACATCATCGAGCGGATCACGATCAAGCACGCCTGACCGACGGCGCGCGGACGACGACATGAAGACGCTCCGGCCGATGGCCGGGGCGTCGTTGCGGTGCTCGTGATCAGCCCTTCGGCGTCAGCCAGGCGCGGTAGTCGCGGACGTTCTCCGGTGAGCCGTCCTTCGCGGAGGGCTCGTAGACGCGGAGCGTCCCGTACTGGGCCTTCGAGACTGTATAGACGACCGTCGTGTCGAAGGTCCCGCGGCAACCGGTGCCGCAACTGGCCATGACCTGCTGGTCGGCGAGGACCTTGCCTGCGGCGTCCAGGATCGCGACGCGGAACGTCGCCTCGAACACGTTCGCCGAACCCGTGACGTGGGCCGGATTGCCGATCGCCGCGCCCCACGCCGGCCGGTCGACCCAGATCGCGGGCAGCTGCTCGACGAAGTCCGCCCGATCGAGGACCGTGCTGTCGCCTTCGCCCTCGATCTCGAGGGCGACGGACTTGACCGATGGGAACTGCGTCAGCGTGTAGACGACCTGGCCGAGCCGACTCCGGTAGGCATCCCCGCCGCCGCCGGACTGGAACTCCGACGACAGGTCGATCGTTGCGATCCCCCCGTCGACCTTCAGGCCCAGGAGCTGGGTCCCCTCCGGGACGGCTGTGCTGATCGACCGGCTGCCTTCGCCCGATGTCGGGCCGGCGAGGAGGGCATTGACGGCCGCCGTTGCGACGGCCTTCGTGCCGGGAATCTCGCGGAGGACCGCGACGAGACCGGCGCTGCCCGCGGGACCGCCGAGCCAGTAGTACTCCCGGACGATCGTCGTTCCGGCGGGCGACGCGCTGGGCGACGGGCTGCCGGTCGGAGACGATGGCTCTGTCGAAGGCTCATCGGTGGCCTCCGCCGACGGGGCCGGCGTCACGTCCGGGCTGCCCTGGACGACCGAGGGCTCCGCCGATGCCTGGGCCGTGGGGACGGGCCCGATTGGACCCGTCCCGCCGCCACAGGCGGCGGCGACGCTGGCGATCGCCAGCAGGGTGATGAGGATGGACGGCGAGCGATGGGCCTTCATGGATCGAGCCTCCGGCTGAGTGGTCATCTGAGCGCAGGCTCGTCCCCGGGCGTCGCAGCCGGATCGCCGGCGGGTAACGAATCGGTCACAGGCAGGAGCAGCTCGATCGCCAGCCCGCCACCGTCGCGGTTCCGGGCGCGGAGCCGGCCGCCTAGCAGTGCCGCGTGCTCCGCGGCGATCGCGAGGCCCAGGCCGCTGCCGCCGCGACGTGACGGATCGGCCATGTAGAAGCGGTCGAAGATCCGGTCGACGCGGTCGAGTGGCACTCCCGGACCGCGGTCGGCGACCGTGATCGCGATCCGGTCCGCGGTCGCGCGGAGGCGGACGACGACGAGTGCGCCCGGTGCATGCTCGCGGGCGTTGTCGAGGAGGTTCCCGAGGATCCGCTCGAGTCGCCGGGCGTCGGTCTCGGCCACCACACGGTCGTCCGGGAGCTCCAGGACGGCGTCGCGATGGCGGGCGTTCGCCACGTCGCGGATCAGCCGGCCGAGGTCGACCGGCTCCGCCCGGACCTGCTCACCGGCGGCGTCGAACCGCGACAGCTCCATGAGGTCCTCGACGAGCGCGCGCATCCGGCCCACGTCCTGGACGACGAGCTCGCCGGCCCGGCGCGACTCGGGCGGGAGCGAGTCGAGGTGGTCGCGCAGGATCGACACCTCGGCGACGAGCGCGGCGACCGGCGTCCGGAGCTCGTGGCTGACGTCGGCGACGAAGCGGCGGTTCTGCGTCTGCGCGGCCTCGAGTCGAACGATCGTGTCCTCCAGCGTGTCGACCATCTCGTTGAACTGCTCCGCCCAGCTGCCGAACTCGTCGGTCGACGAGACCGGCACGCGCGCCGAGAGGTCGCCGTGGGCGATCCGGCGTGCCGTACGGGCCGCCTCCTGGACGGGCGCAAGGACCCCGCGGGCGACCTGCCGAGCGGCGACGACCGCGACGAGGGCGAGGAGGATCCCGCCTGCTCCCAGCGCGAATCGCAGCTGCGCGAGCGTGTCGTCGATGGCGGTCGTGTCGCGGATGAAGTAGATCGCCGGACCCGTCCCGGAGACGCGGCCGGCGACGACGAGGCTCGATCGGCCGGCGAGGGGCTGCCAGGCGTAGGCGATCTGCCCGCGATCGACGAGCGACCGCACGGAATCCGGGATCGACGCGTAGGCGGTCGTGAGCGTTCCGGGCGTCGCGAACGGCTGCCCGCTCGGTGGGACGATGATCGTGTCGAGCCCGCGGCGCTGGAAGTCGTCGCCGAGCTTGCGCATGCTCTCGTCCGTCGGCGGGTCGCCGAGCCGGCTCGGGATCAGCACCGACAGGTCGAACCCGGCCTGGTCGGCGGCCTCGCGGAGCGCCTGGTCGTGGAGGCGGGTGTCGACGAAGACGTAGGCGCCGACGCCGAGCACGACGGCCGTGAGGACGACGAGTGCGACGATCGTGGCGGTCAGCCGGCCGCGGACCCCGCTCAGCACCGACGAGCGCCCGTCATCGGCTCGCCTTGTAGCCGGCGCCGCGGACGGTCTGGATCAGCTCCGGCGCCGCGGGGTCGGTCTCCACCTTGGAGCGGAGGCGCTGGATCGCGACGTCGACGAGACGCGAGTCGCCGAGATAGTCGTAGCCCCAGACACGGTCGAGCAGGACGTCGCGCGACAGGACCTGGCCGGCATGCCGGACGAGCTCCAGGAGAAGGTCGAACTCCGTTCGCGTCACCGGGATGTCCGTCCCGTCGCGGGCGACGGTCCGCCCCGCGACGTCGATCGACAGCGGCCCGAGCCGGAGCGACGCAGTCTCGCCGGCGGGTCCGGCGTTGGCGCGGCGCAGCGCGGCGCGAACCCGGGCGATCAGCTCCGGCACCTCGAACGGCTTCCGGACGTAATCATCGGCGCCAGCCTCCAGACCCACGACGACGTCCATCGCCTCGCCACGCGCCGTGAGCATCACGATCGGGACGGTCGAGGTTCGGCGGATCTGGCGGCAAACCTCGTAGCCGTCGAGGCGCGGCAGCATGATGTCGAGCAGGACGAGGTCGAAGGGCTCGGCGAGGAAGCGCTCCATGCCCTCGACGCCGTCGGCGGCGGTCGCGACGTCGAAGCCCGCGGCGCTCAGCCCGATGGCGGTCACCTCGCGGATCGACGGGTCGTCCTCGACGAGCAGGATCCGAGCGTCCAAGGGCCCTCCCAAACAATGCCCGACCAGACAGTCGGGTGGGCCCGAGGATAGCGTCCGCCGCCAGGCCGGAGCCCCGGCGCCGGCCACGCTTCTGTCGCGGATTCACCCGCCGCGAGGGCAGAGGTCGCTTGGTTCTGGAGAGGTGGCTGGGTGACACCGCAGAAGCCCGCGTCGCTCTATGCGCTGCCAGCCTGGCTCGTCGCGTCGTCTCTCAGGGATCTTGGCCAAGGCGACAGCATCTCGACCGAGCAGGTGCGCCGCCCGGTCGCGCCGCGTCCGCGGTGACCTCGTCCCCACGCTTGCAGGAGCCGTTCGACTCCGGGACCGATCACCAGGCGGCGGCTGAGTCCTGTCGACCTGCTTCCGGCTGATCCAGGACATCCCAGCCTGCGGCCGTCCTAGCTGGTCGGCTGCAAAGAACCAGGGCCGCATGCGGGCTCGGGCGTCGCCAATGCAGACGATTCTTTCACAGACCCGTCCCGCCCAACGATGAGAACCAACTCGGTGTGTGACCCTTGCGGCGCTCGCAATGTGAATGTTGACGTGGTCGATGCCGTCGTTAGCATGAGCTGCACCTCACCCGGACCAAAGCCCTCTGCGAAGATGCGGCATGCTTCTATCGGGTGCGTGCCACTTCTGCCTAGGAACCCCGACTCCTGCCAGTTAAGCGAGGCGGGCGATTGGGAGCCATTCACGACCGTAACGAGCCCAACCGACGGGGCTCCGCCGCAACCGGCGAGAACGATCACGAGCGCGGCCCTGAGGAGCGGTGCCTTCCCTAGCAGTTGGTGTGGTTGTTGGTCGTCCACACGTCCCAATCTTGAGCGTTGTATGTCTGCCAATTGGCCCACAGGTAGCAGTGGCCAGCCAGGTAGGGCGAGCCGCTCAGCCCGTTATGCACCGTGTTATTGACCCAGACCACGTCACGAAACTTCTGCTTATTCCCGGCATCACCGGGAGAAGGCGGCCTGCCGCCGATTTGGTCGCCCTCGTTCCAGATCTCGTTCGCGACTTGAACGTGATCGCGATTCCACGTCCTCCAATTGTCATCAAG
>VBFG01000094.1 GCA_005882635.1 Chloroflexota bacterium
CCTCGCGAACTGCTCAGGCCCGCGGGCGACGGCCGTTTCCCAATCCATCACGAGATCTGCGAGGAGCGACACGTCCTCGCCGCGGTGGTCGACCCGCCCGGCCACGACCAGGATCGCCCCGTCCGCCCATGTCCCGGCAGTCTGCTCGTACAGCCGCGGGAAGACGACGACCTCGACCGCTCCCTGGAGGTCCTCGAGCGTCGCGTAGCCCATCGTCGAGTTCGTCCGGGTGATGGCCCGGCGGAAGCCGGTCACGATGCCGGCGATCACCACCCGCTGGCCGTCGAGCGATTCGTCCTTGAAGTCGCCGGAATACGCCGTGACGAAGGCACCGACCTGCTCGGCGACCTCGCCCATCGGGTGCTCGGAGAGGTACAGTCCGAGGAGCTCCTTCTCCCATGACAGCCGCTCGCGCATCGGCACCTCGGTCGCCTGCGGCAGCGGCCGCTCGAGCGCGGTCAGGTCGGTCGCCACCAGGTCGAAGAGCGACGTCTGACCGGTGATCCGGTCGCGGCTCGCGGCCTGTCCCGCGTTGATCGCATCGTCGAGGCCGAGGAGGACCTGGGCGGGATGGCCGAGCGCGTTCAACGCCCCGACCTTCGCCAGGGCCTCGAGCACCTTCCGGTTGACGAGCCGCAGGTCGATCCGTGAGCAGAGATCCGTGAGCGACTTGAATGGGCCGCCCTCCTTCCGGGCCGCGACGATCGACTCGATGGCGCCATGCCCGACGTTCTTGACCGCGAGCAGCCCGAACCGGATCGCCTGGCCCTCGACGGTGAACTCGACGTCGCTCTGGTGGACGTCGGGTGGGAGGACCTCGATGCCCATCCGGCGGCACTCGGCGACGGCCGCGGCGACCTTCTCCTCGTTCGACCGGAAGGCGGTCAGGACGGCGGTCATGTACTCGACCGTGTCGTTCGCCTTCAGGTACGCGGTCTGATAGGCGATCAGCCCGTAGCACGTCGCGTGGGCCTTGTTGAAGCCGTACCGCTCGAACGGCTCGAAGGCGGTGAACACCGCATCGATGACCCTGGGCTCGACGCCCCGCTGCGCCGCCTGGGTGACGAACTTCTCCTTCTGCGCCCGCAGGACCGACGACTTCTTCTTGCGGATCGCGTACCCGAGCGTGTCCGCCTCAGGCCCGGTGAAGCCGCCGAGGGCGATCGCGGCGGCCATGATGTCCTCCTGGTAGACGAAGATCCCGTAGGTCTTCTCCAGGTACGGCTCGAGCAGCGGGTGGAGGTAGGTGACCTTCTCCTGGCCGTGCTTCCGGCGGATGTAGGCCGGGATGTTGTCCATCGGGCCCGGCCGGTAGAGGGCGACCATCGCGGCCAGGTCGAAGACCGAGGTCGGGCGCAGCTCGCGGACGTATCGCCGCATCCCCGGTGACTCCAGCTGGAAGATGCCGGTCGTCTCGCCCGAGGCCAGGAGCTCGAACGTGGCGGCGTCGTCGAGCGGGATGCGGTCGAGGTCGATCTCGATCCCGCGCTCCTGCCGCACCAGGTCGACGGCGTGGCGCAGGATCGTCAGGTTCGACAGCCCGAGGAAGTCGAACTTCAGCAGCCCGAGCGCCTCGATCGCGTGCATCTCGTACTGCGTCATCAGCGCGTCGGAGTTCGTCGCCTTCTGGAGCGGCATGAGCTCCGTCAACGGCTCGCGACTGATCACCACGCCCGCCGCATGAGTCGACGCGTTGCGGGCGACGCCCTCCAGCTGCCTGGCGAAGTCGATGATCCGGCGGACCGCCGGGTCGCCCTCGACGAGGCCCTTCAGCTCCGGCGAGATCTCGAGGGCGTCGTCGAGCTTGATCCCCAGCTGATTCGGGACGGCCTTGGCGATCCGGTCGACCTCGCCGTAGCTGTGACCGAGGACGCGACCGACGTCGCGGATCGCTGCCCGGGCCAGCATCGTGCCGAAGGTGATGATCTGGGCGACGTGGTCGGCGCCGTACTTGCGCGAGACGTAGTTGATGACCTCGTCCCGGCGCTCGTCCTCGAAGTCGACGTCGATGTCCGGCATCGTCACCCGGTCGGGGTTCAGGAAGCGCTCGAAGGGCAGCTCGTAGGCGATCGGGTCGACCGGGGTGATGCCGAGGCTGTAGGTGACGATGCTCCCCGGCGCGCTGCCGCGGCACGTCGTCTGGATCCGCTGCTCGCGGGCGAACCGGACGAAGTCGGCCACGATGAGGAAATAGCCCGCGTAGCCCATCGAGGTGATGACGCCCAGCTCGTAGTCGAGCCGCTGGCGGAGCTCCGGGGTCGGCGTCCCGTAGCGCTCGATCAGGCCGCGCTCGCACTCCTTCCGGAGCCATGTCTCGACGGTCTCGCCGTCCGGCACCGGGAAGGCCGGGATCCGAAGGTGGCCGAGCGGGAGGTCGAGGTCTGTCATCTCGGCGATCCGCCGGCTGTTGAGGATCGCCTCGCGCTGATCCGGGAAGAGCGCGCCCATCTGGGCGGCCGACTTCAGCCAGAAGTCGTGCGTCTCGAACCTCAGACGGCCCGGCGTGTCCAGGTTGTTGCCGGTGCCGACGCAGAGGAGCACGTCGTGGGCATCCGACTGGCGTTCGTGGACGTAGTGGAGGTCGTTCGTGACGACGAGCGGGAGGCCAGTCTCCGGGGCGAGCCGGAGGAGCTTCTCGTTGAGGGCCCGCTGCTCGGGCAGGCCGTGGTCCTGGAGCTCCAGGAAGAAGTTGTCCTTGCCGAGGATGTCGCGGTACTCCCCGGCGATCTGCCGCGCACCGTCCCAGTCCTCGATCTCCAGCGCCCGCGGGATCTCGCCGCCGAGACACGCGCTCAGGCCGATCAGCCCCTCGGCGTGGCGGGCGAGGTGCTCCCGGTCGATCCGCGGCCGGTAGTAGTAGCCGTCGACGTGGGCATCGGTCACGAGGCGGCAGAGGTTCCGATAGCCGACGAGGTCCTTCGCGAGCAGGATCAGGTGGAAGGGCTGGGCGTCGGCCTTGCCCTCCTTCTCGGTCATCGATCGGCGGGCGACATACGTCTCCACGCCGATGATCGGCTTGATGCCCTTGGTCCGGGCGGCCTGGTAGAAGGCGACGGCGCCGTAGAGGGCACCGTGATCGGTCAGGGCGAGGCTGTCGAAGCCCTGCGCGGCCGCCGCGTCCACGAGATCCGTGATCCGCCCCAGCCCGTCCAGGAGGCTGAACTCGGAATGGACGTGGAGGTGCGTGAAGTCGTTCGGCGCGAGGGTCGTCACGGAGGGTCAAGTCTACCGGCGCCGGCCCCCGGCCGGCCCGTCTATCGTGGCGGTGTGCTCCCCGCTGATCCCGACGAGGTCGACTTCGATGCCGTCATCGACGACGTCCTCGAGCGGCTGCCGGCGCCCTTCCGCGACCGGCTCGGGTCGGTCGCGATCGTGGTCGAGGACGAGGCGACCCCCGACCAGCTGACCTCCGTCCGGGCGCCCGGGCTGTTCGGGCTGTACCAGGGCGTGCCCCGGACGCGGTGGGGCGTCGACAACGTCCCCCTGCCGAGCAAGATCACCCTGTTCCGCGGCCCGTTGACGAGGGCGTTCCGGGGGCGGGCGCGGCTGACGTCAGCCATCCAGGACACCCTGCTCCACGAGATCGCCCACCACCTCGGCATCGATGACGACCGGCTGCGGGAGCTGCGGACCGACGGCCATCGGCAGGGCGAGCGCCACACCGACTCCTAACGGCGGCGCAGGAGCTCCTCGACCATCGGCGCCACCCGCTCGACCCAGAGCGCGTACTGGGCGCCGGACGGGTGCAGGCCGTCGTCGGCGACGAGGCTCCGATCGATTCCGGCCAGCAGGGAGAGGTCGAAGGTGTCGACGAAGACGATCCCGCGCTCGGCCGCGAGCCCGCGCAGGATGGCGTTGTTGCGGCGGATCGCTGCCGACTGCGTCGCCGGGTCGCCATAGCTCGCACCCTGTGGTGTGACCGTGTAGTCGGGTGTGGCGACGACCACGATCCGGCGGGGCGGCAGCCGCCGAAGCAGCTCGTCGAGGATCGCCGCGGCGTTCGCTTCGAACGTCTCTGGCGGCACGCCCTGGACGACGTCGTTGACCCCGATGAGCAGGGAGATGAACTCCGGCCGCAGCCGATCCAGTTCCGGCAGCTCGGCATCGATGACGTCGCGCGTCGTATAGCCGTTGACGCCGAGGTTCGCCACGAGCTCGAGGGTCGGCCGCCCGTCGGCTAGGGCCGTGACCAGCTGGTCTGGCCAGCGCTCGGGCGCGGTTCGCGTTGCGGTCCCGATCGTGTAGCTGTCGCCGAGCGCCACGTACCGCAGGGGTCGCGGCGGCGCCTCGACCTCCGCGAGGAACGCGAGGACCGCGTCCGCGAATGCGTCCGGGCGCTCCAACGTGAGCATGTGGGCGACGCCGGGCCAGACCGCGAGCCGGGCATCCGGCGCCTCCGACGCGATGCGCTCTGCTGTGGCCCGGACTGACGGGTGATCTTCCTCACCCACGATAACCAGGATCGGGCAGCGCAGCTCACGGAGGCGGGCCGCGGCCGGCGGCGAGAGCTCGTGCTCCGGGGCGGACTCGCTGTCCCACTCGGGTAGCTCGAACGCCTCGCGCTGCATCCGTCCGACGAAGCCACGGACCTCGGGATCGACGGCGTCCGAGGGTCGGGACGGTCCGTCGACCCAGGCACGGAGGTTCACCTCGACAGCAGTGTCGAGATCGCCACGATCGAGCGCCTCGACCTCCGCCGACCAGATCGGCGCGAGCTCCCCAGGAGCATCGCCGAACAGCGCTCCGCCGGGCGCCGCCAGGACGAGCGAGGCGACGGCTTCCGGCCGGGCGAGCGCCGCCTCGACCGCGACACCGGCGCCCATCGACGCGCCCACCAGGTGCGCCCGGCTGATCAGGAGCTCGTCGAGGAGCGCGAGGAGATCGGTGTGGTGAGACCACGGCCCCAGCGGTGGCAGGGTCTCGCCGAAGCCGCGTGCGTCGGGCCGGATCACGCGGTGGCCCGCGCTGAGCGCGGGCACGAGCGGGCTCCACATCCGGCGATCCGCGACGCCGGCGTGAAGGAGGACGACGGGCTCGCCAGTCCCTTCGTCGTCGAACGCGATCCCGCTCGTGGTCCTACCACCTGGAGCAGGCCGGGCCTCGGTCTGGGTCATCGAGCCCCAGTGTCCGCGATCACCACCGGGACTGCACGCCACGTCGCCGACGCCTGCGAGCCTCCGAGAGCGCTCGGTTCCGAGGACCTGCCGGCGCATGCTTGAGTGGCTTGCGAGCGCCGTTCGCCGTCGCTAGCATGCCCTCATTGGCCGCCCTGTCTGGCCGGCCAGTCCGTCGCCCCGTGACGATCCCTGGGCAGCAGCCCGATGCGGACGTGCGGGGGCGATGCTGGAGGAGGAAGCATGCGAAACCGTTCCCTGGGCCTGACCCTGCTAGCGGTCACGGCTCTGGTCGTTTCGGCGTGTAGCAACACCGGCGGAGGCGCCGCGAGCGCAAGCGCGCCGGCTGCCGCCAACCCGTGCGCCGGGGCGACCGCTCATAGCGGTGGAACGCATTCGTTCCCGACTGATAAGACGAAGTGGAAGATCGGCGTCTCGACCGACGTCGGCACGGTCAACGACAAGAACTTCAACGAGTACACCTTCAACGGCGCCAAGGCGGGTGCCACAGCGCTCGGCGCCGCGGAGCCGCCGGTGGTCGTCCCGAAGGACGCCTCGGAGCTCGCCAAGAACATTCAGGGCTTCGTCGACCAGAACTTCGACATCATCGTCACGGCCGGCTTCAACAACGGCCAGGCGACGAATTGCGCGGCGCACGCGAACCCCGACATCTGGTTCATCGGCGTCGACCAGGGACCGCCCTGCGTCACTCCCGACGGGCTGCCGGACAGCGCATTCAAGTGTGCAGGCGATGCCAAGACACTCCTGCCGAAGTACGTCGCCATCAGCTACCAGGAAGACCAGCCCGGATACCTCGCGGGCATGGTGGCCGCGACGATGAGCAAGAGCGGCAGCATCGGAGCGATCGGCGGGATCACCCTCTGCGGCCCGTGCGTGCGCTACATCCAGGGCTTCCAGCTCGGCGCACAGAAGGTCAATCCGAACATCAAGCTGTTCGTGTCCTGGGTGACGACGAGCGACTTCACCAAGGCGTTCAACGACCCGGTGACGGGCAAGAACTTTGGAGCGCAGTTCATCACCACCAACAAGGTCGACGTGCTCTTCCAGGTCGCCGGCAAGACCGGCAACGGCATCCTCGATGCCGCCTGCGATGCGGGCATCTACGGCATCGGCGTCGACGTCGACCAGGCCCTCTCGTACCCGAATGCGTCGAAGTGCACGGTGACCAGCGCCGAGAAGAAGCTGTCACTCTCTGTTTCGACCGACATCGCGAACATCGTCGCGGGAACGCAGAAGGGGGGCGACGACCACTGGGATGCGAAGCGCGACGGGATCGGCTACTCCCCGTTCCACGATCTCGAGAGCAAGGTCCCGGCGACCCTCAAGCAGCAGCTCGACGATGCGCTGGCCCAGATGAAGGCCGGCACCCTGAAGACCTGCCCCGACAAGTGCGGCGACATCTCGACGTTGCCGAAGTAGTCACCACCCCCCTCCGATGACCGTGCGAGCGGGCCTGGCCGAGACGGCCGGCCCGCTCGCGTGTTTCTCTCACCTTTCGCGACCGAGGCGGTCATGACGATCGAAGCCGCGATGACCCCCGAAGCGCCGGTGATCGCGCCCGCGCTCGAGATGCGTGGCATCACGAAGCGCTATCCGGGCGTCGTCGCCAACGATCACATCGACGTCGAGGTCAGGCCAGGCGAGATCCACGCCCTGCTCGGCGAAAACGGAGCAGGCAAGACGACGCTGATGAACATCCTCTACGGCCTGGCTCGCCCGGACGAGGGGGTGATCCTGCTCGACGGCCGGGAGACGACGATCGCCGGCCCGTCGGACGCAATCGCGCGCGGGATCAACATGGTCCATCAGCACTTCATGCTCGTCCCCGTCTTCACGGTTGCCGAGAACATCCTGCTCGGCGAGGAGACGATGGCCGGGCCGATCTTCCTCGACCGCAAGGAGGCGCACCGCCGGATCGTCGAGCTCGGCAAGCGGTTCGGGTTCGAGATCGACCCGGAGGCAAAGGTTGGATCGCTGTCCGTCGGCTGGCAGCAGCGGGTCGAGATCCTCAAGGCCCTCTATCGCGATGCCAGGATCCTCGTGCTCGACGAGCCAACCGCCGTGCTGACACCCCAGGAGACCCAGGAGATCTTCGCCGTCCTTCGGCGTCTCGCCCAGGAAGGGCACAGCATCGTCTTCATCAGCCACAAGCTCTACGAGGTCCTCGACATCGCCGACAGGATCACGGTCATTCGGCGCGGCAAGGTCGTCGGCCAGCGGCTCCCGTCGGAGACGGACGAGGATGACCTCGCAGCACTCATGGTCGGCCGCAACGTGCAGCTCACCGTCGACCGCGGCGATTCCAAGCCAGCCGATGTCGCGCTCGAGGTGCGGGGACTCGAGGTCAAAGACGACCGCGGCTCCGTGGTTGTCCAGGGCGTCGACCTCGACGTCCGTTCGGGCGAAATCCTTGGCATCGCAGGAGTCGCAGGCAATGGGCAGGACGAGCTCGTCGAGGCGATCGTGGGCTTGCGGCGTCCCTCGGGCGGACGGATCACCCTGCGGGGTCAGGACGTCACCCGCGCGTCGCCACGAGCGGTCAATGAGGCCGGCGTCGCTTACGTTCCTGCGGACCGCCACCGATTCGGCCTCGTCCTGTCGTTTCCGCTCGCCGACAACCTGGTTCTCACGGACTACTACCGCAGGCCGTATGCGCGTGGCGTTCTGCGGAACGACCAGGCCATCGAAGCATCGGCCCAGGAGCGAATCCGCGAGTACGACGTCCGAACCCCGTCGGCGACCGTTCGAGCCTCGACGCTGTCGGGGGGCAACCAGCAGAAGCTCGTCGTCGCCCGAGAGTTTGCCCGCGACCTGGCGCTCCTCGTCCTCGATCAGCCGACACGTGGCCTCGACGTGGGCAGCATCGAGTTCATCCACCGCCAGACGATCGCCAAGCGGGACGCGGGGACAGCCGTGCTGCTCGTCTCGGCTGAGCTCGACGAGGTGCTCGAGCTGTCCGACCGGATCGCGGTCATGTATCGCGGTCGCATCGTCGCCATTCGCGACGGCCGAACGGCGGACAAGAACGAGATCGGACTGCTGATGGCGACCGGCGGCCAGGCTCGGGCCGCCGCACCCGTGGCTGAGACTGGACCCGCGGCGTGAGCGAAAGCGGCAGCCCGCGACGGCTTCCGGCACCCGGACGCCTGGCGCGTCGCGTGTGGTCGATCGTCGCCCTGCCGCTCATCTCGATCCTGCTCGCGCTCGTGGTCGGCGCGTTCGTGATCGTGGCTTCTCAGCTCGTGCTGCCCGGGGCGCAGCTCGATCTCCTGCTCCCGGTGACCGCGTACTCGGCCCTGCTGCAGGGGGCGTTCGGGAACTTCGACGCGATCGTCGGCACGCTGGCGTCGACCGCGCCGCTGGTCCTCGGCGGCTTGTCGGTCGGTCTCGCCTTCAAGGCCGGGCTGTTCAACATCGGCGCTCGCGGCCAGTTCCTGCTCGGGGCGCTGGGAGCAGTCGCCGCGGGCATCACGTTGGCGGGATCTCCTTCGATCGTCGCGATCCCGTTGGCGTTGCTAGCGGGTTTTCTCGGCGGCGCAGCGTGGGGCTTCATTCCCGGCTTGCTCAAGGCGGTCGCCGGCGCCCATGAGGTCGTTGTGACGATCATGCTCAACTACATCGCGGACGGCGTCATCACGGCCGTCGTCGGCGGCCCTCTTCGCCAGCAAGGCCGTTCTGAGGCGATCACCCCGGATGTCGGGAACGCCGCCCTGCCGATCATCATCGGCAGCACCGGACACGCGGGCATCCTGCTGGCGATCATCGCGGTGGTCGTCATCGGGTGGCTGCTGTTCCGGACGACTCTCGGCTTCGAGATTCGCACCGTCGGAGCGAATCCGGACGCCGCTCGTTACGCGGGCATGAGGCCACGCGTGGTGACGATCTTGACGATGTCGCTCGCCGGTGGCCTCGCGGGATTGGCCGGAGCGGTTGTCATCCTCGGTGTGAACCACCTGATGACGCCCTCGTTCGGAACGACGGCCGGGTTCGACTCCATTGCGGTCGCCCTTCTCGGCCGGACGAACCCGCTGGGGATCGTCGCGGCCGCCCTCTTGTTCGGCGCATTGCGATCCGGTGCGACGCTCATGGAGATCCTGGCCCGCATTCCCAAAGAGCTGATCGACGTGCTCCAGGCCACGATCCTCCTGTTCCTGGTCGCGAATCCCGTGCTGCAGCGACTCTTCCGCCTGCGCGGCGTCAAGTCGGGCCTGGACACGACCGAAACCCTCACCAAGACGTACAGCGGCGAGGCGGTCGTCCAATAGTGGACGCCCTCATCAACGCCCTGTATTCGATCCCGCTCGTCGGCCTGGTCTTCCAGCTGGGCGGCTACATCATCGCGGTCGGCCCGAACGTCGCACCGGGAATCCTTCAGGCGGCGACCCCGGTCGCCCTCGCTGCGCTGTGCGGCGTGATGTGCGAGCGCGCGGGCGTCGTCAACATCGGGATCGAAGGGATCATGCTCACGTCGGCCTTCGTGGGCTGGTACGCTGGCGTACTGCTGGCACCGGTCCTGGGAACGGCCGATCTCGGCCCATTCGGCGCGAACCCGGCCCTCGTCGTGGCCCTCGTCATCGCGCTCGTCTCGGGCGTCCTGATATCGTGGCTTCATGCCTGGCTGTCGATCAGCGTTCGAGCCGATCAGATCATCAGCGGCACGATCATCAACATCGTCGCTGTCGGACTGACCGGCTACCTGAACAACCTCATCTCGAAAGCGTCTCCGAACGGTGCGGGCGCGTTCACCCAGTTCAAGCCGCCGCACGAGCTCACCGATCTGCCGGTCGTAGGCTGGCTGCTGGGCATGTTCCTGAGCCAGGGCCCAATCGCCATGTCGGTCATCGTCATCGTGGTGATCTTCCAGGTCCTGCTGTTCCGTTCGCGCTGGGGGCTCCGATCGCGCGCGGTCGGCGAGCATCCGCGCGCGGCCGAGACGGTCGGCATCGACGTCATTCGGGTGCGCTATCGAAACGTGCTGATCGGCGGAGTCTTTGCCGCGCTCGGCGGCGCGTATCTCAGCATGGAGGCCACCAACTCATTCCAGCAGGAAATGACGACAGGCCGCGGATTCGTCGGCCTGGCGGCGATGATCGTCGGCCGCTGGTCGCCGGTCGGGGCGTTCGGTGCGGCGCTCCTGTTCTATTCCAGCACGGCGCTCGGCAATTCGATCAAGTTCGCTCGGCCGAGCGGCGACCTCGGGACAATCCTGGTTGGATTGCCCGCTCAGCTCTACGACGCGCTGCCCTATCTGCTGACGATCATCATCCTCGCCGGCGTCGTTGGCCGGAGCATCCCGCCAGCCGCCGATGGGCAGCCCTACGAGCGCGAGGCGACGGCCTAGGCCGCCGTCCGATCATCTCGCGGTCCGTGCTGCGCGGCTTCGAATCCATGGCGTTCCGGGCGTGACCGACGACGAGCGCGCCGAGCACGCAGCTCTTCGAGCAGCCGAGCGCGCGCGGGCGATCGCCTACCTCGATCTCGAGGAGAACCGCGGCCCCGTCCCGGTCCTCGATTCCGAGGCCGCCGGCGAGGTGCTCCGGTCGGCCCGACGCATCGCGGTCGTCGGCGCGTCGTCGAACCCTGGCCGGCCGTCGTTCGGGGTCTTCCGCTACCTGCTCCACCAGGGCTACGACTGCGTCCCCGTCAACCCCGGCGAGCGCGACGTCCTCGGCGTGCCGGCGTTCCGGACGCTCCGGGAGGCGGTCGACGGGACCGGCCCGTTCGACATCGTCGACGTCTTCCGCCGATCGGAGCTGTGCCTGCCGCACGCGCGCGAGGCGGTCGACGTCGGGGCACGCTGCTTGTGGCTCCAGCTCGGTGTCATCAACTGGGAAGCGGCGCGGATCGCCCACGACGGCGGGCTCGCGGTCGTGATGGACCGCTGCACCGCGATCGAGCACCGCCGACTGCGCGGCCGGTGACCGTCAGAGATCGTCATCCGGCCAGACGACACCCGCACGATTTGGCTGACCGGGGGTAAGGTGGCAGGCCATGGGAGGGCATTCCCACAGGCACGCGCCGCTCCCGTCGATCGTGATGCTGGCGGTCGCCCTGACCGCCTCTGCGTGTGCGGCGCCGCACACTCCCAGTCCAAGCGCCGCGTCCCAGCATCCGGCGCCGTCGATGGCGGTCGCGAGGTCAGTTGCTCCGGCGCCGTCGCCGGAACCGTCCGCATCGGACGCCTCGCGCTCCGCGACAAGCGCTCGACTCGCCTCGTCAACCGTGTCGGTGGCGTCGTTCGGTCACATCTACCTGATCGTGATGGAGAACCACGAGTACAGCTCGATCGTTGGCAACTCGCATGCGCCCTATCTGAACGCGCTGATCCGGCGCTACGGGCTCGCCACGAATTACCACGCCGTGACGCACCCGTCCCTGCCGAACTACCTGGCTATGTTCGCCGGTAGCACGTTCGGAATCCGTGACGACGGCATCCACAACCTGACCGCTCACAACCTCGCGGATCAGCTAGCGGCGCACGGCCGGACGTGGCACGTCTACGCCCAGGATCTTCCGAGTCGCTGCTACACCGGCGCGTCGGCACGGGGCGGCGTGGATCTGGTCGGAGCAGCCGGCTGGTACGCCCGAAAGCACGAGCCTGCGATCAGCTTCACCGACATCTCGCACAACGCCACGAGGTGCGCGCGGATCACCCATCTCGCCGGGTTCAGCCCCACCGCCGCGAGCTTCGAGCTGATCATCCCGAACATGACGAACGACATGCACGACGGGACGGTCGCGCAGGGCGACGCCTTCCTCCGCGCCTTCGTTCCGCGGATCACCGGCAGCACTGCGTTTGCGAGGAGCCTGCTGGTGATCACCTGGGACGAAGGCTCGACGTCGCTCGGCGGCGGGGGCCACGTCGCAACGATCGTGATCTCACCGGCGGTCAGGAGCGGCTTCCGTTCGTCGATCGCCCACACGCACTATTCGCTGCTCCGAACGATCGAAGATGCGTGGGGGCTCGGGTGTCTCAACCGGACGTGCACGGCCAACGATTTGCGCGAGTTCTTCGCGCGCTGACGCGGCATCGTCCGGTCGCGACGCGTCCTGCCGGCGGCAGGACCTATTTGATCAGGAAGCCCAGGAAGACGAGGACGAACCCGACGACGGCCAGGCCGGCCCACTGCTGGGCTTGGCGGCGCAGCATCGACATCGCGACCGAGGCGCCTGTGGTCGACGAATCCTCGCGGACGCCGCCCCGCCAGGCGTTGTATCGAGCGGCGTTGGCGTCCTCGACTTTGAGGGCCTGGTAGCGGGCCCACGGGCCCTTTGCACGGCTGTACCCGACGGCGATCAGAGCGATCCCAGCGATCCACAGGACGAGGCTGACGATCGTCACGTGGCTGTGTCTCCATCCGGAGCCGCGTCCGGAGCCGCGTCGAGCCGGGTCCGGACCGCTTCCTGGACGACCGCCGCGTTCGCCTGACCGCGAGTCGCCTTCATCACCTGTCCGACCAGGAAGCCCAGCGCGGGCTTGCCGGCCCGGTGGTCCGCGACGGCCTTCGGGTTGGCCGCGATCACCTCGTCGATGACCGCGCCGAGCGCGGATGCATCGGAGATCTGGCGCAAGCCCCGGGCGTCGACGATCGACGCGACGCTCGAGCCATCGCCGGCGTGGGCCGCGAACACCTCCTTTGCGTTCGTCCCGGACAGCTCGCCGGCGGTCACCCGGCGGACCAGATCCGCCAGCTCACCCGGACGCACTCGTGACGCTGCATCGGGGTCGGTCTTCAGGAGGCCGAGGTACGCCCCGGTCACCCAATTGGCGAGCGCCTTGGCGTCGACGTCCGTGCTCGCGGAGCGCGCCTCCTCGAACAGGGACGCGGCCGCGGGCTCTCCGACGATCACCGCGGCGTCGTAGGCAGACAGCCCGAGATCGCGCTGGTAACGCGCCCGACGATCGGCCGGCAGCTCGGCCAGCTGACCGCGGATCGCCGCCAGCCAGTCGCGGTCGACGCGGAGCGGCGGCAGGTCGGGCTCGGGGAAGTAGCGGTAGTCGTGGCTGTCCTCCTTGGACCGCATCACGTACGTCGAGCCGCGGTCCTCGTTCCAGCCGCGGGTGTCCTGGCTCAGCTCCTCGCCGCCGTCGAGGGCGTCTGCCTGCCGGTCGATCTCGAACGCGATCGCCCGCTCGACCGACCGGAACGAGTTCATGTTCTTGACCTCGACCCGGGTCCCGAACGCCTCGGTTCCGCGCGGACGCAGCGACACGTTGGCCTCGACCCGCATCTGGCCACGCTCCATGTCGGCGTCGCTCGCACCGATCGCCCGGAGGAGCGCCTGGAGCTCCTCGGCGTACCGGCGGGCCTGCTCGGCGGACCGAACGTCGGGTTCCGTGACGATCTCCATCAGCGGCGCGCCTGACCGGTTGAAGTCGACGAGGCTGACCCGGCGGCCGGCGGCGTCGGTGGCGTGGATGAGCTTGGCGGTGTCCTCCTCGAGGTGCGCGCGGGTGATCCGGATCGTGACCTCGCCGCCCGAGGTCTCGAACGTCAGCCGCCCGTTCGAGGCGAGCGGCAGGTCGTACTGGCTGATCTGGTAGCCCTTCGGGAGGTCCGGGTAGAAGTAGTTCTTGCGGTCCCAGCGCGTCGCCGGCGGTGTCTCCGCGTTGATCGCGACGCCGGTCGCGAGAACGAGCTCCACGGCCTTGCGGTTGATCACCGGGAGGGTGCCGGGGAGCCCGAGGCAGACCGGGCAGACGTGCGTGTTCGGCGCGTCGGCGTAGCCGTTCGAGCAGCCGCAGAACATCTTCGACGCCGTCTTGAGCTGGCAGTGGACCTCGATGCCGATGACCGCCTCGTAGCGCTCGAGGGCGGGGCTCGACGGGGCGCTGCTGACCATGGCCGAGAGTTTCGCACGGCCGACCCCGGCACGGCTGGGGGCGCGGGAGCGGTGGGCCGGGTGGTGCGCGTCGCTGCGCCGGTAACTCGGATGCCGCATCAACTTGACGGCGAGCGTGCACGATCAAGCGCCGTGCGCGGTCCATCACGCACGCAAACCGGGATTCTGACGCGGCATCCGAATTGCGAACCAGATGCACGACTCGACTCAGATCTGGACCGTCCGTGCGTGGCCGCTCACGAACTCGTGCGTCGCCACGCACGCTCGAACCAAATCTGATGCGCGCGTCGACTCAAAGCGCCCGGCATCGCGGCCGGCGCCCCGTGAGAGCGCTCTCTTGACAACGGCTGGTATGGTGTCCACCAAGCGTGAGAGCGCTCTCACAGCGGAGCCCGAGCAGTCTGCCCGACCCCGAGCCACCAGGCCCGAGAGCGCACCGCGGAGGGAGACCCGACCGGATGGCCCTCGTCACGGGAAATCGGCGGAATGGCACGACCCTCGAGGAGGTCGCGTCTCGCGCGGGCGTCTCCCGCGCGACCGTCTCCCGGGTTGTGAACGGCTCCCCCAAGGTCAGCCCGGACGTCCGCCGCGCCGTCGAGGCGGCGGTCTCGGAGCTCGGCTACATCCCGAACCGGGCCGCTCGCAGTCTCGTCACGCGGCGGAGCGGGTCGATCGGCGTCGTCATCACGGAGCCGACCGGCCGGCTGTTCAGCGACCCGTTCTTCCCTCGCCTGCTCCGCGGGATCAGCACCGCGCTGAGCGTCCGCGATCTCCAGCTCGTCCTGCTGATGCCGGCGTCACCGGCGGACACGGAGCGGACGGCCCAGTATCTGACCGCCGGCCACGTCGATGGCGCGCTCCTGGTCAGCCTCCATGGCGACGACCCGCTGCCGGACCGCTTCGCCCAGGCCGGGATCCCGTTCGTCGTCGGCGGTCGGCCGCTGCGCACCCAGGCGGCGAGCTTCGTCGACGTCGACAACCGCGGCGGCGCCCGGTCGGCCGTCGAGCACCTGATCGCGAGCGGCCGGCGGACCATCGCGACCGTCGCGGGCCCGGCCGACATGGGTGCCGGCGTCGACCGCCTCGCCGGCTACCGCGAAGCGCTCGCCGACGCCGGCGTCCCGACCGACCCGTCGCTGGAGTCCACCGGCGACTTCACCCAGGAAGGTGGCGCCGCGGCGATGGAGCGGCTCCTGAAGACGCGCCCCGACGTCGACGCCGTGTTCGCGGCCTCCGACCTGATGGCCGCGGGGGCGATGGCCGTCCTCGAGGCGGCCGGGCGGCGGATCCCCCAGGACGTGGCCGTCGTCGGCTACGACGACTCGGCGGTCGCGTCGACCACCCGACCGAAGCTCACCAGCGTCCGCCAGCCGATCGAGGAGATGGGCCGTGAGATGGCTCGCCTCCTGATCGCCGCGGTCGAGGGCACCGATCCCATCCAGCGGCGAGTGATCCTCGCCACCGAGCTCATTCGACGCGCCTCGAGCGCCGGGAGGCGCGTGCCCTGAGCCGGCCGGCGACCGGCAGGCGTCGACCCCGAACCGACGCCCCAACGAGAGACGTTCCTCGCGACGACAACGACGGAGTCACCGACAACCACCGAGTCACCGACAACGAACGGCGTCACAGTGGAGGAGTAGACAGCGATGCACGGCATTCGATCCGGACCCCGATCTCTGTTCAGCGGCCTTGCGATCGTCGCCATGGTGGCGACCGCGTGCAACAGCTCGGTTTCGCCGAGCTCATCCAGCGCGCCAGCGGCGTCCACCGTCGCGGTCGCGTCCGCGACGCCCGCGCCGGCGATCACGCCCGCCCCGATCGACACCGACCAGCCCGGCCCGAATGGCGGCGTCGTCATCCGCTGGTTCGTCGGCCTCGGGGCAGGCGGCCAGCCGCAGCAATTCGCCGCCGAGCAGGCCTTCGTCGACAAGTACAACAGCAGCCAGAAGGACGTCTACATCTCGCTCGAGATCTACAACAACAACGTCGCGGCGAACATCCTCAAGACACAGATCGCTGCCGGCAACGCGCCGGACATCATCGGTCCGGTCGGCGTCGAGGGCCTCAACCTCTTCCGCGACCAGCTCCTCGACCTCAAGCCGCTGATCGCTTCGTCCGCGTTCGACATGACGAAGTTCGATCCGGGCCTCCGCACCTTCTTCGACCTCGGCGAGAACGGCGCCACGATCGGCGTCCCGTTCGCGACCTACCCGTCGTTCCTCTGGTACAACAAGGCGCTCTTCGACGAGGCCAAGCTGCCGCTGCCTCCGACCAAGGTCGGCGAGCAGTACCAGGGCAAGACCTGGGATATGGCGGCGCTGCGCGAGCTCGCGATGAAGTTGACCGTCGACAAGAACGGCAACGACGCGACGAGCCCCGGCTTCGACGCGAGCAACATCGTCCAGTGGGGCTTCGACATGCAGTGGGCCGACAACAGCCCGCTCGCCGAGTCGTCCCTGTTCGGGGCCAGCTCGTTCGTCGGCACCGACAACAAGACCGCCCAGATCTCCGATGCTATGCGGGCCGGCGAGAAGTGGTTCAACGACGGCGTCTGGAAGGACCACTTCATCCCGAACGCCAACCAGATCAACAGCGACCTGCTGGCCAAGGGCAACGAGTTCCAGTCGGGCAACCTGGCGATGGACGAGACCCACAGCTGGTACAGCTGCTGCGTCAACCCGGCGCCGCCGGCCAAGCCGATCGTCAAGGACTTCGGCTGGGCGATCACGCCGTCATACAACGGCAAGATCACGGCCAAGCTCCATGCCGACACGTTCAGCCTTCTGAAGTCGACCAAGCATCCGGATGCCGCCTTCAAGGCCCTGGCGACCCTCGCCTCGTCCGGTGAGCTCCTCGCGGCCTACGGCGCCTTCCCGGCCGACCCGGCCCTCCAGGGGGCGTTCTTCGACACCGTCAACGCCCAGTACCCGAACGTCAAGCTGAACTGGGACGTTCCGAAGGCGATGCTCGCCTACCCCGACGTCCCGAACCACCAGGCGTGGGTCCCCGACTACGCCAAGTCCAAGGCGGCCTGGCAGAAGTTCCAGAACAACTACCGGACCACATCGGGCGTGGACATCGACGCCCAGCTGGATGCGTTGAAGCAGACCCTCCAGGGCATCTTCGACGCCGCATCGACGAGCGGATAGCACTCCTCCTCCTCGGTCTCCCGGGCGGCTACCCCCAGCCGCCCGGGACGGCCCGCTCCGGATCCGTCATTCGAGCTCGTCGCCAGGAGCCACACTGCCGCCATGAGCGAGACGACCGAGGCCCTCCCGACCGCGGTGGCTCCGAGGACTGACGCCACCTGGCTCGCGCGGCCGTCGATCCGCGAGGCAGCCTGGGGGATCGTCTTCATCGGTCCGTGGCTGATCGGCCTCGTCCTGTTCACCGCCGGCCCGATGATCGTGTCCCTCGTCATGTCGCTGACGAACTTCGACCTCGTCCATCCGAGTGCGGCGCGGTTCGTCGGCCTCGACAACTACGTCCGGCTGGCGGGGGATCCGTCAGTCATCGGGTCGCTCATCGCGACGATCAAGTTCGCCGTGATCACGATCCCCCTGACGATGATCGCGAGCCTCGGCTTCGCCCTGCTCCTGAACCACCCGAAGCTGCTCTTCAAGGGCCCACTCCGGGCGCTGGTCTACATGCCGGTGATGATCCCGCTCGTCGCCTCGACCCTCGTCTGGATCGGCTTCCTCAACACCGACACGGGCTGGCTGAACGGCATCCTCGGCGCCCTCGGCCTGCCACGGCCGGACTGGATCAACAGCCAGACATGGATCTACCCGGCCCTCTCGATCATCGGCCTGTGGTCGATCGGCAACTTCATGATCATCAACATCGCCGGCCTGCAGTCGGTCCCGACCGAGCTGTACGAGGCGGCCCGGATGGACGGCGCCGGAGCGTGGACGACGTTCCGCCGGATCACGATCCCGCTGATGTCGCCGGTGCTGCTCTACAACCTCGTCATCGTCCTGATCGGAACGTTCCAGTACTTCACCCAGGCCTACACGATGACGAACGGCCGTGGTGATCCGAACAACGCCACGCTCTTCATCAACCTCGTCCTGTTCCGCGAAGGGTTCGTGTTCAACCACATGGGCTATGCGGCAGCCATCGCGTGGCTCCTGTTCGTCATCGTCCTGGGGCTGACGCTGGTCCTGTTCGCGGTCGCCCGGAAGCGCGTCTACTACGCGGGCGGCGAGCGATGACCGATCGCGGCCGGACCGACCGATGACCGCGATCGCCACGCCGGTCCGCTCTTTCGGCGAGCGCGGTCCGATCGCTCGCAGCTACCGCCGGTACCTCGGGCGGGCGTCGCTGACGATGTTCGCGGTCGTCATGATCAGCGCATTCCTGTTGCCGCTGCTGTACATGGTCACGACGGCATTCCAGCAGCCCAACCAGGCGACGACGCCGGGCGCCCCGCCGTGGCCCGCCGTCGCTCAGACGGCCGTGTACCAGGGCCAGTCGTACCCGGTCTACGCCGTCCCGATCGACGGCACCACTCGGAACCTCATCCTCATCGAGAAGAGCCGCGAGTCGAGCGTGGTCGTCGACCCGAGCGACGCCGCCGCGAAGCCGTTCGTCTGGCAGGGCCGGTGGCGGACGCTCCAGCAGGCGTGGGTGTTCGCGCCGTTGATCGACAACTTCACGGTGGCCTGGAACCAGCTCGACTTCCCGAGGTTGCTGCGGAACACGGTCGCCATCTCGCTACTGAGCACGCTCGGGGCCGTGATCTCGTCGACGCTCGTGGCCTACGGCTTCGCCCGCTTCCGGTTCCCGGCCCGGAACACGATGTTCGTGATCCTCATCGCCACGATCATCCTGCCGTTCCAGGTCACGCTCCTGCCGACCTACGTGCTGTTCACGTGGCTCGGCTGGAATGGGACGTGGCTGCCCCTGATCATTCCCCACTTCTTCGCCAACGCCTACAACGTCTTCCTGCTCCGCCAGTACTTCATGTCGATCCCGCGTGAGCTCGACGAGGCCGCGATGATCGACGGCGCGGGGCCGTTCCGGATCCTTCGATCGATCATCGTCCCGCAGTCGATCGCGGCGATCACGGCCGTCTGCCTCTTCCACTTCTTCTTCGCCTGGAACGACTTCTTCGTGCCGCTGCTGTACCTCGCCAGCAAGCCGGACCTCCAGCCGCTGTCGATCGCCATCCAGCAGTACAACGCGCTCTACTCGACCCAGCCGACGCTGATCCAGGCATCGGCCCTGATGACGATGGCCGTCCCTCTCGTCGTCTTCGTCCTCGCCCAGCGCGCGTTCATGCGCGGCGTCGTCGTGACGGGAATCGAGAAGTGACGGTCGCCGACGGCGACCGAGTCGGCGAGGGGGCGGTCGAGTGGCCGGCGATCCCGCGCCAGGCGTGGCGCCGAGGGATCGGCGTGCCTTGCCCGACGGTCGGGCGGCCCAGAGTCGCCCAGCCGATCCTCGACGACGGTGAGTTCTCCGGAGTGCCGATCGGCGGGCTCGGAACCGGCAGCATCGGTCGGACCTATCGCGGCGACGCGGCGCGCTGGCACCTGGAAGTGGGTCGACACCGCCACGAGCCGGTCGCCGCGGACGGGTTCTCGCTGTTCGTCGGCGGCCCATCCGGCTCGCGGGCGACCGTGCTGAGCGCGCTGCGGCCGGGCGAGCTGCCGGATTGGGGCTGGACGCTCCCGGTCGGCGGCGGGACGTACCACGCGCTCTTCCCGCGGGCGTGGCAGGCGTTCGAACCCGACGTCACCGGCGGGATCCGCGTCGTCGGCGAGCAGCTCTCGCCGGTCATCGCCGGCGACCTCGAGCGGAGCGCCCTGCCTGTCGGGGTTTTCGAGTGGTGGCTCGAGAACCCTGGGCCCGACCCGGTGACGGTCGGGCTCCTGTTCACCTGGGCCGATCCATTCGCGGCGACCGGTCCCGCCCCGGCCCGGCCGCATCGGGTCATCGCCGACGACGGCTCGGTCGCCGTGGAGCTCGGCGACCCGGGCGCAGACGCACCGACCGCCCTTCGCGGATCGCTCGCCATCGCCGCGCTCGCCGGCGACGGCATTGAGGTCTCGTGGCGCGCCGGGTTCGATCCGGTCGCCGACCGCGACCTGTGGGCGGACTTCGCGGCCGACGGGCGGCTCGACCGCGGTCCCGATGAAGCGGAGCCATCCACTCGAGCCGGCGGAGCCGCGCTCGCGGCGACGGTCGCCCTCGCCCCCGGCGAGCGGCGGGCCGTCCGGTTCGCGATCGCATGGGACCTCCCGGTCGTCGAGTTCGGGGCCGGCCGGCGCTGGTGGAAGCGGTACACGCGGACGTGGGGCCGGTCGGGCGGCCGCGCCGTGGATCTCGCCGGCCACGCCCTCATCGAGGCACCCGCGTGGCGGCGGGCGATCGAGGCCTGGCAGGCGCCGTACCTGGACGATCCCGCGCGGCCGGATTGGTACGTCATGGCGCTCTTCAACGAGCTCTACTTCCTGGTTGACGGCGGCTCGTTCTGGGAGGGCGGCGAGGTCGGCGGCGCCGAGCCCGGTCCCGGCGACGTCGGCAGGTTCGCCCTGCTCGAGTGCGTCGACTACGCGTTCTATGACACCGTCGACGTCGACTTCTACGCCTCGTTCGCGCTTCTCGAGCTGTTCCCCGAGCTCGAGCTCCGCGGGATCCGGGACCTGCTCGCGACGATCCCGATCGAGGACCCGGAGATGGTCACGATTCTCGCCTCCGGCGCCCGGGCGCCACGGAAGGTCGGCGGGACGGTGCCGCACGACGTCGGCGGGCCGGCGGACGACCCGTTCGTCCGGCCGAACTGGTACCGCTTCCAGGACGTGAACGACTGGAAGGACCTCGGCCCGAAGTTCGTCCTCCAGGTATGGCGCGACGCGATCGCCGCCGGCCCCGCCGGTGACGCCCTGATCCGCGACGCCTGGCCGGCGGTGGACGGGGTCCTCCGCCGCGTCGCCGCCTTCGACCGGGACGGGGACGGGCTGCCGGAGCACGACGGGGTCCCCGACCAGACCTACGACACGTGGCCGATGCGCGGCCCGTCGGCGTACGGCGGCTCACTCTGGCTGGCCGCGGTCGCCGCCGCCGCGGCGATGGCCCGCCGGCTTGGCCTGACCGAGGCGGCGACGCACTGGGAGCAGTGGTTCGACCGCGGCCAGGTCGCGTTCGACCGTCGGCTGTGGCGGCGCGACCACTACGCCTACGACGGCGGCGACGGCCCGAGCTCGGAGTCGATCATGGCCGACCAGCTCGCCGGCCAGTGGTACGCGGACGCGACCGGCCTGGGCGACGTCCTGCCGCCGGAGCGGCTCGAGGCGACGCTCCGGACGATCCATCGGTCGAACGTCTGCGGCTTCGTCGCCGGACGGATGGGGCCGGTCAACGGGATGCGGCCGGACGGGACGGTCGACCGGTCGAGCGAGCAGTCGGCCGAAGTCTGGGTGGGAACGGCCTACGCATTGGCCGCATTCATGATCGGGCGCGGGCTCGTGGCGGAAGGATGGGAAACCGCGCGCGGGGTCGTCGCGACGACCTACGAGCGCGGGCTCTGGTTCCGGACCCCGGAGGCATACGACGCCGACGGCAACTTCCGGGCGACGATCTACCTGCGGCCGCTCGCGATCTGGGCGATCGAGGAGGCGCTGCGCCGGTCGAGGCGCGACCGCTGATGGTCGACGCCGCGGTTGATCGCGCGTCCCGGGCACCGGCAACTTCGGATTCCGCATCAATTCCGGGGCGAGCCTGCACGATCAAGCGCGGGGCGCGGTCGATCACGCACGCAAACCGGGATTCCAACTCGGCATCCGAATCGAGAAGATCCCGACGGTTCCTTCTGCCGTGATTGATGCGCGGCGCGACTCAGATCCGGAGCGTGCGTGCGTGGCCGTTCACGAACTCGTGCGTTGCCACGCTCGCTCGACCCGAAACTGATGCGGGGAGCGACTCATCGCTGCGCGAGGGCGGCGGCGCGTTCGGCCGGCGTCGGTTGGGCCTCGTCGGTCGTCAGGGCGAGCTGGGCCGGCTCCCGAGCGCGCCACTCCGCGCCGGAGGTAATCGCCTCGTAGCCGCGGGCGAGCGCGAACAGCCGCGGCTCCGACCAGGCCGGCCCGATCAGCTGGAGCCCGACGGGCATCCCCTCCGACAGGCCGCACGGGATGGAGATGCCGGGCAGGCCGGCCATGTTGACCGGGAGCGTGCAGGCGTCCGACAGGTACATCGAGACCGGGTCGGCCATCTTCGCCCCGAACCGGAAGGCTACCGACGGCGACGTCGGCGCGACCAGCGCGTCGAAACCCTGCTCGAAGAGCGTGTCGAAGTCGCGCTTGATCAGGGTTCGGACCTTCTGCGCCTTGACGTAGAACGCGTCGTAGTAGCCGGCCGACAGGGCGTACGTCCCGAGCATGATCCGCCGCTTGACCTCGGCGCCGAAGCCCCGGCCCCGCGTCGCCAAGTAGTTGCCGAGGGCATCGCCCTCGCCGTACTGCGGCCCGAACCGAATGCCGTCGTAGCGGGCCAGGTTCGCCGACGCCTCCGCGGGAGCGACGATGTAGTACGTCGCGAGGCCGTAGTCGGTGTGCGGGAGGCTGACCTCCTCGACGGTCGCGCCTGCGCGCTCGAGCGCCGCGACGGCCTCCTCGATCCGGCGCCGCGCGTCGGGCTCCATGCCGGCGACGAAGTACTCCTTGGGCAGGCCGAGGCGGGCGCCCTTCAGGCCGACGGCCGCGTCGTCGTCGGACGCGGGCAGGTCGATCAGCTCGTCGGGCACGGGCACCGGCGCCGACGTCGAGTCGCGCTCATCCCGACCGGCGATCGCGTGGAGGAGCGCGGCGGCGTCGCGGACGTCGCGGGCGAAGGGTCCGATCTGGTCCAACGACGACGCGAAGGCGACGATCCCGTAGCGGGAGACGCGGCCGTACGTCGGCTTCATCCCGACGATCCCGGTCAGGGCGGCCGGCTGGCGGATCGAGCCGCCCGTGTCGGTCCCGATCGACAGCGGGGCGTGGTACGCGGCGACGGCGACCGCCGAGCCCCCGCTGCTGCCACCCGGCACGGTCTCGAGATCCCATGGGTTCGCGACCGGCCCGTACGCGCTGTGCTCGTTCGATGAGCCCATCGCGAACTCGTCCATGTTCGTCTTGCCGAGGATCACCGCCCCGACGGCCCGCAGCCGTTCGGTGATGTGGGCGTCGTACGGTGACCGATACCCCTCGAGGATGCGAGAACCCGCCGTGCACTGCCCGCCGCGGACGGATATCAGGTCCTTGAGCGCGACCGGGATCCCGAGCAGCGGATGGGCGGCGGCCTCGCCCCGACGCAACCGATCGTCCGCGGCGTCTGCCTGGCGGAGCGCCTCCTCCCGATCGATGAGGAGCCAGGCGTTGAGCGCGTGGTTGCCCGCTTCGGCGGCGTCGAGGTGGGCCTCGGTCAGGTCGCGCGAGGTGACCTCGCCGTCGCGGAGCCGGTCGGCCATCGCGTGGGCGGTGAGGCGGGTGAGATCCCCGCTCACTCGCCGCCCAGGATCGCCGGGACGACGATGTATCCGCCGGCCGAATCGGGGGCGTTGGCGAGGACCGCCTCGACGGGCAGCGAGGGGATCACCAGGTCCTCGCGAAGGATGTTCTCGAGCTCGATCGTCTGGGCCGTCGGCGGGATGTCGTCGGTCGGCAGCTCGGCGAGCTTCGCGTACTGCTCGAGGATGTGGTTGAGCTGGCCCTGGAGCAGCGTCAGCTCGTCGTCGGTCAGCCCGAGTCGGGCGAGATGAGCCACGTGCTCGACGTCGCTGCGGGAGAGTCCGGGCATGGCCGCGATCATAGCCGACGGCCCTTCCGGCCGGCCTTGGTATGGGGTGATCCTCAGGCCCGCGGCAGTCCCTGATGGAGCGGCGAGACTAGACCGGTCCGGGACCCACGGCCGGCGGCGGCGCCACTGCCTCGTCCTGCGGAGTCGCGGCCGCCTGGCGGCTGCGTGACGGACCGAGGAAGCGGGCGAGGAACTCGCGCGTCCGCGGGTCCTGCGGGTCGTCGATCACCTGCGTGTGCGGACCGATCTCGACGAACTGGCCCTCGTGCATGTAGTAGATGCGGTCGGCCGCTTCGCGGGCGAACTGCATCTCATGGGTCACCACGATCATCGTCCGCCCCTCGTGGGCGAGGCTCTCCATGACCTTCAGGACCTCGCCGACCAGGGACGGGTCGAGGGCCGACGTCGGCTCGTCGAACAGGAGCACCTTCGGCTCCATCGTGAGGGCCCGGGCGATCGCCACCCGTTGCCGCTGGCCGCCGGACAGCCGCGACGGGTATTCGTTTCGCTTGTCGATGAGGCCCACCTTCTCGAGGTATGACTCCGCCAGCTCCGTCGCCGCCGGCCGTGCCACGTGCTTGACATGGACCGGCGCCTCGACGAGGTTGCCGATCACCGACAGGTGCGGGAAGAGGTTGAACTCCTGGAAGACCATGCCGGCGTCGGTCCGCAGCTTCCGGATCCGCTCACGTTCGGCCCGCGGGCGGTCCCCGAGCGGCCGGGCCTCGACGGCCGTGTCATCGATCTCGACGCGACCGGCGCTGGGCTCCTCGAGGAAGTTCAGGCAGCGCAGGAAGGTGCTCTTGCCCGACCCGGACCGGCCGAGGATCGTGATCGTCTCGCGCGGGTAGACGGTCATCGAGCAGCCGCGCAGGACGTGGTTCCGCCCGAAGTACTTCTCGATCTTCGTCGCGCGGACGATCGGCTCGGCGCCGGCCGGCACCAGGGGGCCGGGGAGCTCGACGGGGTGGATCTCGTGGACGATCCCTTGGCCGTTCATCCCGAGCCCGGCCGGCGGCTGCGGTCACCGACCGCCTGGCGCCGTTCGAGACGCGCCTGGAAGAACGAGAAGGCAATCGTCAGGATCCAGTAGACCATCGCTGCGATCAGGAGCGTCTGCATCGACTTGTGGTTCGGCCGCCCTGCGACCTGGGCCTGGTACAGCAGCTCGTGGACGCTGATCACCGAGACGAGCGAGCTGTCCTTGAGCATCGCGATGAAATCGTTGCCGATCGCCGGAGTCACGATCCGGAACGCCTGAGGGACGATGATCCGCCGGAACGTCGTGCCGCCCGACATCCCGAGCGACAGGGCGGCCTCCGTCTGGCCGTGCGGGACCGCCTGGATCCCCGACCGGAAGACCTCGGTCATGTACGCGCCGTAGTTGAAGCCGAGGGCGATGATCCCGGTCGGGATCTCCGGCAGGACGAGCCCCATCTGGGGCAGGGCGAAGTAGATGAAGACGATCTGGAGGAGGAGCGGCGTCCCCCGGAAGAAGGAGACGTAGAAGCTGGCCAGGCCGTTGACGTACGGGTTGACTGACAGGCGCCCCAGCGCCCCGAGAACCGCGAGGATCACCGCGAGCGTGATCGACGCGAACGAAACGAAGATCGTCACGGGGACGCCGGTCAGGATGAACGGCAGCCACTTGGCGATGAACTGGGTGTCGAGGTTGATCGTGATCAGGACGAACGCGACGAGCGCCGCCACGATCACGAGCCAGGCGAGCATGAACTGCACGCGCCACCGGCGCGAGCGGGACCGCTCGCCGGCCAGGATCTGCTCGCCGAGAACCTGGTTGACGGGGCCTGCAAGGCTGGTCATGTCCCAGACCATCCCCTCCGGTTCGAAGCGCCCGGCGGGTTCACCGCCGGGCGCTGTTCGTCAGGAAGCGATCAGCCGCCCGGCTTCATCGTGACGTCCTTCTGGAGGTACTTGTTGGACAGCGTGGTCAGCGTGCCGTCGCTGTGCATGTCGTTGACGATGCCGTTCAGGACCTCGATCAGCGACTTGTCGTCGGGTCCGCTCTTGTCGAGGGCGAAGGCCACCGAAACGGTGAAGATCGGCGGCCCAGACAGGACGCGGATCGGGAGCCCGTCCTTGACCTGATCGGCCAGGCCGTTGGCATTGGCGACGATCGCGTCGAACTTCCGGCCCGACTGGACCGCCTGGACGCATTCGTTGTCGGTTGGCAGGGAGGTGACCTGCGGATCGGTCGGCGCCGGCAGCTTGTCGGGATCGACGATCTCGAGGGTGCCGGTGAGCCACTGCTCGTAGGTCGTTGCGGCGCCGACGCAGAACGTCTTGCCTCCGTTGAGCTCGGACAGTGACTGGACCGTCGAATCCTTGGGCACGGCGACGGCGCCGGAGTCGTAGTAGTAGGGATCGACGAAGTCGACGACCTTCGCTCGCCCGATCGTGACGCTCATCGAACCGATGGAGATGTCCCAGCGGCCGCTCCAGCCACCGGCGGTGATCAGGTCCCAGCTCGGCGTCATCCACTCGATCTGGATCGGCTTGCCGACCGCCGTGCCGAGCCGCTTCACCGCCTCGACCGCCGTCGCATTGTCGAAGCCGTCGTAGGTGCCGTCCGGGTTCTGGAATGAGAACGGCTTGTAGTTCGGGTCGGTCGAGATCCGGATCTTGCCCGCCGCGACGATCTTCCCGAGCAAGGAGTTCGGGTCGATCGAGGGGGCGACCGACGGCGCGGCCGACGGCGCAGAAGACGGCGCAGTGGCCGCTGCGCTCGCCGCCACCGACGGCGCGGGCGTGGCCCCGCCCGTGCATGCGGCCAGCACGAGAACCAGTGCGGGCAGCAGAGCCGCCCTCGAAGCGAGCCTGTGCATCGTCTCCTCCAACGTGCGACGGGCCGATGGTCGCGGTCGGAACCGCGGCTTGGCGGCCGTACTATGGCACACCGTCAGGCCGGACCGACCATCCGCCAGAACGCGGCTGCGAGGCGCAGCTCCGCGGCGCGCTCGATGATCGGGCGGTACAGGCTCAGGACGTCGCGGCCCCACGCCTCGATGGTCTCGACCTTCTCGCCGATCAGCAGGGTCGCCTTCACGTG
>VBFG01000222.1:0-1257 GCA_005882635.1 Chloroflexota bacterium
ATCCAGTCCGGCCGCGTCCGGACCGACGACGGTGGCGATGGGGTCGTTCCATCGGGTCGACGCGGATGCCAGTGGGACGGTCGCCCTCGAGCATCTCGCGGACGGCAGCTTCGCGGTCGTGTTCGAGGAGTTCACAGTCGCCACCGCCGAGCACACCAACGTCATCCTCGTCTCGAACACGGACGTCACCACGGATGCCGACATCGACCAGACGAAGATCATCGACCTCGGGCCGCTCACGGGAACGTCCGGGATGCAGGACTACAAGGTCCCGGCCGCGATGACCGCGGGCACGATGGGCTACCACACGGTTGTGCTCTGGGACACGGCGATGAAGCACGCGATTGCGGCCGCGCCGCTCGCCCTGAAATAGGCGCGGCTGAGTCGATCGCGGCCAGCGCCGTCCAAGTCAGCGAATAGTCGGCAACTCTAGTGTCCTTCCTTAGGGAGTCGAGGCGCGCCCAAAACACAAGAAGTTCCTACGCTTGGGAGTGCCGGCGAGGATTAGGCATGTCGAGTCTCCGCCCGCGGCGATCGAGCCGCATTCAAGCTCCGGTCCCGATAGAACCAGCCAGCTGATGTCTTGTACGACGATCGTCCGGCCGAAGGCGTCGACGACGAACGCGGTGTAGACGAAGCCCGACCAGGTCGAGACATAGGTCAGGGCCGGCGATCCACAGGCGGTTCGGCGCGATCGCGGTGAAGACCCGCTCGACGAGATCGGCCGGGCGCTGGCTGACGGCCGCCGGCCGGGTCGTAAGGTCTCGTCCGTCAACGCCTGCCGACGCTTGATGCTGATGCCCTGTAGCCGGTGCCGCGAGGATGCGATGCGGGGCCGGCAGCCGAATGGTCGGCGGCTCGCCACACACGACGAGCGCATCGTGCGACCGGCACACGACCAGAGGCAGTGACGGGAGGAGCCTCGTCTTCGACTTCCGATCGATCGCCGACGACCTCACGGATTCCTGGCATCCAGACATGAACCCAAGCATCCGCGCCGAGCGGACTCCGACGGTCGGCACTCCCGCTCAGAACGAAGCCCGGTTTGTCGGATGCCCCAGGCTCGCTGAGATTCCGCGTCGACGCCATCGCAACCGAGGATTAGGATCGAGAGGTTAAGGAAGGGCGGGCCTCGTGCGGCGTGCTGATGCCAATCCCGAGCTGCGGGCCGAAGACTTCGATCGCGCACGGGTGGGGGCTCGTCTTGACGATGAACGCCGCAGGGCGGGTCTCCTGGGCGACGTGCGTGAGGCGATT
>VBFG01000222.1:1291-2700 GCA_005882635.1 Chloroflexota bacterium
GTTAGCACCCTCGCCGTCGTGAGCACGGTGAGCGGCGCCACGAACGATCGCTATCCGGTCCTCATCGCCGGGATCGCGGCCGGCCTTGCCGGGATCTTCAGCATGGCGGCCGGGGAGTACCTGTCGAGCAAGAGCCAGCGCGAGATCTCACTCGCGCAGATCGGCGAGGAGCGCGAGAAGGTCGCCCGGCGGCCCCAGGAGGTACAGGTCGAACTCGCGCACATCCTCGAGGAAGACGGCTTGCCTTTGGACGACGCCTTAGCGGTCGCCGCCCTGATGGGACGCCACCGGGAGGTCCTGCTCAACACCAAGGTCCTGCGGCAATACGGGGTGGCGGTCGAAGAGGCCAGCGGCTCGCCAATCCAGGGCGCGGCCGTCATGGGTGCCGCCTTCGCCCTAGGAGCACTCGCGCCGATCCTGCCGTATCTCATTCTGCCGTTCGGCGTCGCGGTCTACGCATCGGTGGTCGCCACCGCCGCCGTGCTCTTCGCGATCGGCGTCGTTAAGACGCGATGGACGCACGTCCATCCCATCTGGTCGGGGATCGAGATCCTGGCCATTGGCGCTCTGGCCGGAATCGTCGGCTATTTCTTCGGGAGCGTCCTTCCAACGCTGCTCGGCGCTCCGACTGTCGGAGGCTAGGGACTACCAGGCCCACCACAAGGGAGATCATTTGCCGCGCTTCGAGGACTCCATCGTAATCGACCGCCCGATCGATGAGGTTTGGGCGTACCTCACAGACTGGTTCAACACGCCACGGATGGGCGGTTACGCCGCGCTGGGATTGCGCCAGACGTCCCCCGGCCCGACGGGCGTCGGCTCGACCCTCCAGGGACGAAACGTCATCCTCGGGTTCGAGACACGGCTCAACCACAAGGTGACGGAGTGGGACCCGCCACATGCCTTTGCCGACACCATGGAAGGCAGGCCGTTTCGATCGCTTTCTCAGCGCGGCACACTCGAGTCCATCGGAGGTGGAACCCTGGTCGTGGTATCGACCGAGTTCGAGCTCCGACCGGCGCTGAGATTGCTCTGGCCGTTCTTGGGACCCCTCGTCAGGCGCAAGATGCGCACCGGAGTTCAACGCGTGAAGCAGTTGATCGAATCCGAGCCCGGATAGTAGAAGCCGAGGATCGGTAACCTGCCCGGGCAGCGGCTGGTGCCGCACCGCCGGCCGTGCCGATCGACCCGATGCGGCGGCGCCGATGGCTCTCGACGCGCCGACACGATGAGTTGATCGTGCTGCGGCCCCGTCGACGATCGCGGCTGTTTTGATGAGCTCGCAGGCTTGTCGTAATCGCTCACAATGGGGCGAGCGTTTGCGCTGGGACCGGAGCTTTAGCCGGACTGCGCTGGTGACGGCACCATGCCGAGTTGCCGCATCAGGCCGAGGGTGTCCCACTGACGCC
>VBFG01000095.1 GCA_005882635.1 Chloroflexota bacterium
AAGCCTGACGCCCTCGTTGCCCGAACCAGCTCATCACGTGTCCGAGGGGCTTGCCCCGCGTCGGCCATCGGGTCGGCGCCGGCCTCCGCGTCCGGCGTCGACCCGGCCAATCGAACGCCGGCCGCGGGCCGTGGCGCGTCGACGTCGGCGGCCCGTTCGTCCCTCGCGTCCGGCTTGAGGCCACTCGGGTAGCGCGCGCGCCCGTGACGGGTCCTTCGACCGGCTCCTCCGACGAGGAGCCGGTTTTCGATTCCTCCGACGCGTTCCCTTTCCTTGGCCTGGAACGTTGTCAGAAGTTCACTGGGGGAACCTTCGGCTCGTTCGGACGGCGGTAGCAGCTCGCCTTGCGGCCCGAGTTAGCAAGGTTCCTCACGTGGACATTTGGCGAAGTGCCCTCGAGGCTTCAGCACCGGCCGCGGGAACCGCCGAGAGATCAGCGGCCGACAATGGCCGCACCAACGCTGGCCGGAGGTCCAGCAGCCATGTCCACGGAGACAGTCACTGAGACATCGACATCGGTCGAGGCGGCTTCGGCCGCCGAGATGACCGGCGTCACCGCCCTGCCGCGGGTCACGAAGCCCGGGCGCGTCCCGATCAAGTCGTGGGCGCTCGACCTCGAGGGTGCCGTGCTCGACCAGGCCACCAACCTGTCGAACCTGCCCTTCGCGATCGACCACGTCGCGCTCATGCCCGACGCCCACGCCGGCTACGGCATGCCGATTGGCGGCGTCCTGTTCGCCGACCAGGCCGTCGTGCCTTACGCGATCGGCGTCGACATCGGTTGCGGCGTCGCCCTGGTCGAGACCGACCTCACCGTGGAGACCCTCGGGCCCGACGGCCTCAAGTCAGTCCTCGCCCAGATCGCCCGCGACGTGCCGGTCGGTCGCGACAGCCAGCCCAGGCCCGTCGACCGCGAGGCGGCTCTCGCTGAGATCGGCCTCGACGTGCCGGCGTCGGTTGCGGGCCCGTGGTTCGATCGGGCGGTGAACCAGCTCGGGACGCTGGGTTCGGGGAACCACTTCCTCGAGCTGCAGCGGGACGAGGCCGGTTCGGTGTTCGTCATGCTCCACTCCGGTTCGCGGAACTTGGGCAAGACGATCTGCGACGAGTTCCACGAACGGGCGCTCGCCGAGAACACGCGCTGGCACTCGGCCCTGCCGCACCCGGAGCTGGCATACCTGCCGGTCGGCACGGACGGCTACACCGGCTACTGGTCGGCGATGACGTTCGCGCTGCGGTTTGCCGAGGTGAACCGGAGCCGGATGCTCGACGCCGTCGAGGACGCCTTCGGGCGGCACACCCGTGTCGGCCGGATGGAGCGGGTGGTGGACGTCCACCACAACTACGCGGCCTGGGAGAACCACGCCGGTTCGAACGGGATCGTCCACCGCAAGGGCGCCGTCCGCGCCGGCGCGGGTGAGGTGGTCCTGATCCCGGGTTCGATGGGCACCGCGTCGTACGTCGGCGAGGGACTCGCCAACCCCGAGTCGTTCGAGACGTGCCAGCACGGGGCCGGTCGGGCGCTGAGCCGGACCGCCGCCCGCAAGGCGAAGACGTCGAAGGATGTCTACGCCGAGATGGCGTCCCTAGGCGTGGCCCTCCATTCAGGCGACCCGAAGACGGTCGCCGAGGAGGCAGCGTTCGCGTACAAGGACATCGAGGTGGTCATGGCCGCCTCGGCGTCCCTGGTGCGGCCGACGAAGCGGCTGACGCCGCTCGGCGTCGTCAAGGGATAGTCCAGGGAGTGACGCCGGCCTACCCCTTCACCCGGCCCACGGCGCTCCTGTCGGGCGCGGTTTCACCACGACCGTGCAGGGCTCGTCGCGAATCTCGGCGTCAGTTGCACGGGTTTGGGTCGAACCCCGCGTGGATATTTGGAAATGGCGCCGGGGAGGCGCGAGGCCGACCTGGGAGGCGCGAGGCCGAGTCGCTACTCGATCTCGATCGTCTCGCGGTCGCGCGAGCGGCCGCGGGCGGCTCGCACCTCGGCCTCGTCGAGGCGGCGGATCCAGAAGTCGACGATCGACCGTACGCCGAGCAGCTGCTCGCGCCCGGCATTCCGGAAATGGTCGGATGCCTCCGGCGGGATCACCCGGTCCATCATGCTGCGGCCGCGCTCGCGGAGTGTCGGCGAGCGCTCCAAACGGGCGAGCCGTGCCTCCAGCTCGGCCAGTCGCTCGCTGTCGCCCAACGGCGCGATCGAGCCGACGGTCGGTCGTCGCGCGCGCGTCGTTCGTCGGGGTTCGGTCATCGTCGTCCTCCTCGCTGGCCGGCCCTGGATTTTCCCCTGGCCGGCGCCTCGAACTGGATCCGCAGCGTGCCATCGTCCATCTTCGCCCCCTTCGTCGGCGCGTCGACGAGTGCCCGGGGCAGGAGCAGGGTCCGCCGCCAGCCGCCGACCTGAAGGACGAGCTCGTCGGACCGTCGCGACAGCTGGAGCTCGCCGCGCTCGGTGAAGGGCAGCTCGACCTGGAGCACGTACATGCCGTCCTCGCGGTTGACTCGATAGGGCTCGCCGCGGTAGTGGACGGCCGTCGGATCGCCATCGCCGAACAAGGCCGTCCCGATCTCCCGGAGCCGATCGACGCCGACCATCTCGTGGTCGAACTGGGGGACCGTCCGGACGGGCACCGGTCCGAACTCCTGCTCGACGATCGGCAGGTAACCCTGCTGCGCTTTCCGGAGCTCCGCGAAGTACGGCCCGGCACCTGCTGGCAGGACGCGGTTCGCGATCACCAGGTCGCTCGGGTAGCCGAACAGGTGGAAGTAGGTGAACGACCGCCGCGCCTCGGCGACGGACAGCTTGTCGAGGGCGAGCGTGATCCGGACCGAGGTCTGATCCGGATCGCTCAGGAGTCGATGAACGTCGGCCAGCCGGTCGAGCAGCCGCTCGGCCGCGGCGAAGACCTCGTCACGCGGGATCGGGATGCCGAGGATCCGCTCGAGCATCGGCCGGCCCAACCGGCTGACCCGCCGGCCGATCGGCGCGATGCGCTCGATCCACCAGCGACTCGCGTCCGGTAGGGAGAGCAGCCGCAGCGTCTCGCCGGTCGGCGCCGCGTCGACGACGATCACGTCGTATGTGCCGGCGTTGACGTGATCGGCGATCCACAGGAGGTTGCCCAGCTCGTCCATCCCCGGCAGGACGGTCATCTCCTCGGCCATCACCTCGTCGAGGCCGCGCCATGCGAAGAGCTCCGACACGTAGCTCTGGATCGTCCGCCAGTAGCGGGCGATGTTGTAGTAGACGTCGGGCTCCTGGCCGTCCAGGTTCGGCGCGATCTGCGTCGGCTCGGGGCCGAGCGGAACCTCGAACGCATCGGCGAGGCTGTGGGCGATGTCGGTCGAGAGGACGATCGTCCGGAGGCCGCGATCGGCGCACAACAGCGCGGTCGCGGCGGCGATGCTCGTCTTCCCGACACCGCCCTTCCCGGTGTAGAGGAGGATGCGGGCCATCGGTGCGCTCGAGGAGAAGTTCGACGTGGGTCGGGCGAATCCTACTCCGGGCCTCCCGGCGGCCGCGCCCTCCCATCGCTGCAACTCCGCTGAAGCCGACTCTGGCCGGCTGTAGCGCGCAATTCACCGGCCTGCGGTCACGGTTGGGCGGGAAAGGAGGCAGCCAATGCCAGCCAAGACCGAGAAGCAGCGCAAGTTCATGGGCGCCGAGCTCCAGCGCAAACGCGAAGGCAAGAAGACGACAACCGGCATGACCGAGAAGGAGCTCGAGAAGATGGCCAGCAAGCCCAAGAAGAAGAGCTAGCCGCCTGACGCTGGGCGTGGGCCGAACAGCGTCGCCGACCAGGCGGCCGCGACGAGGACGCCGGCCGCCGCCAGCGCGATGACGGTCGGCGCCGAGATCCGATCGGCCAGCGGGCCGGCCACCAGGATCGGCAGAAGGCTCGCGGCGCTGACGATCGAGGCGAGCACGCCGAAGATCCGGCCGCGGACCCGCGCCGGCATGTTCTCGAACAGGGCAGTCTGGGCCGACACGGTCGTGATCGCGTACGCCGAACCCGCCATGAAGCCGAGCGCGGCGGCGATCGGAACCACGGGCAGGCCGGCCGACCACCCGAACGATCCAAGCGCGGCGATGGTGAGCGCCAGGAGGCCGAAGGCGATGAGCCCGCTCTCCCCCGCACGGCGCCGAGGAACCTCGTCGCCGAACCGGCTGAGCGTGAACACGCCGACGACGACACCGAGTCCCAGGGGCAGGACGACGACGATCAGCTGATTTGGGTCGAGCCCGATCGACACCGCCAGGTTCGGCCCGAGCACGCCGATCACGCCGACGAGCGACGCGGACGCCGCGAGGTGCGCCAGCGGCCGCCCGACCTCTCGATTCCCGCCGATCGCGGCGAGCCCTTCCCGGAGCTGCGCGATCGGCTCGTGGATTGCGCGCTGCGCGACGCCGGGCTCGCTGGCGATGGGCGGCGCGGCCGGCAGGAACAGCGTCGTCACGGTCGCCGCGGCGAAGAAGACGGTGACGACACCCAGCACGAACGACGGCCCGGCGACGGCGACGATCAGCGGCCCCAGGAACGCGTAGCCGGCGGCGAACGACGCCTGGAGCGTCAGGTTGAAGATCCCCATCGCGGTCTGGAGCTGCGGTGTCGGGACGATCCGCGGGATCATCGACGCCTCGGCCGGCGTGAGCACGACCGTAGTGAGGCTGATGCCCAGGTTCAGGAGCAGCAGGAGCGCGACGTTCGTGCCGGCGAGGGCGAGACCGAGCGTCAGCAAGGTCCGGATCGTATTCGGGAGGATCATTGCCCAGCGGACGTCGAGGCGGTCGACGAGCACGCCCGCGACGGCCGACAGCACGATCGTCGGGACGAGGTAGGACATGACGAGGGCGCTGACGGCCGCGTTCGAGCGGGTTGACGCGAAGACGAGGATCGTCAGCGCGAAGAGCGACATGTTCCCGCCGACCTGCGTCGCCGCCTGGATGAACCAGAGCCGCGCGAAGGCCGGGTCGCGCAGGATGGGCAATGCGCGAGCCGCGGTCACCCGGGCATTGTGGTGACTCGATCGCCGGCTTGCGCTCGTGGGACGATGGGGTCACGGCACAGGCGGCTTGCAGACGGGGACGACCCATGGCCGATCCGACCACCATCGACGAATACCTGACGACTCTTCCGCCGGACCGCCGCGGCCCGATGGAGGAGATCCGGCGGACGGTCCGCGCAGCCGCCCCGGACGCCACCGAGACGATCGCCTACAAGATGCCGGCCTTCCGCAGCCGCGGGGGCCGCTACCTCGTCGGCTTCGACGCGTACAAGGCCCATTACAGCCTGTTCGCCGCCAGCGGCCGGGTCCTCGAGGAGCTCGGCGACGAGCTGGCGCCGTACCTGTCCGGTCGGGGCACGATCCGCTTCCCGGCGAGCGGGCCGATTCCGCTCGGGATCGTTCGCCTGGTCGTCGAGATTCGAGACGCCGAGAACGCCCGCCGCGTCGAGCCAGGCTGACCCGTCGGATCGCGGGCCCTCAGCCCGTCAGACGGGCGCCGACGGGTCTCCGAACGGGAGCCGGCCGCCGTCGAGCAGGACTCGGCTCCCGAGCGTCTCGCCCAGATCGACTGTCACCCGGGTCGCTGGGCTCGCCGGACAGCGCGCCCCTTCGCCGCGTGGCCTGACCGCGAAGATCACCAGAACGACGTCGGTCGAGCGGACGACCTGCGGCCCGACGACCCGAGCATCGGCCCGCTCGCCATTCGCACATGCCCGCTCGGTCACGAGGGCATCGAAGACCTGGGTCATCGGCGCGGGTCGTGGCTGGGCGGGATCGATCGTCCAGCTCGCCTGACCGAGGCCTGCCGGCAGGACGAGATGAGGCTGGCACGTATCGGGGGCGCTCGCGACCCAGCCCGTGCTCGACATCCGAACCACGACGATCCACATCCCACCGAGAACGGACGAGCCGAACTCGGCGCGCTCGGCGTCACTGCCGAACAGGCGCCAGCCATGTTCCGGGACCCGATGCTGGACTCGGGCAGGGCTCGCCAGGTATCGCCGGAGCGCGGCGGCCGGGCCGGTGTTCGCCAGCTCGTCGCGACCGGGACCGGCCGCCAAGAGCTCCGGCCCGAAGGGGAAGGTCCCGCACGTGTAGCGGAGCGAGAGCGGATCGTGGCCGACGGGCTCGATCGGTGGGGCATCGCCGCACGCGGCGAGCGCGATCGCCAACACCGCCCAGAGCGCCCCGAGCGCCCGCTTCGACCCAACGATCGTTCCGGTTCGCGCGATCCGTCGATGACCGCGGTCGGTTGCCGCACCCATCAGGACGCAACAGTAGACCCGCCGATCTCGCGATGACCACAGTCAACTGTTCCCCAACATCCGAGACGCCGGCGAGACGGCCGCGGCGCAGATTGGACGCCTCGGACGGACCGGACTGCCTCCTGATCTCGGAACGGCGTCGATCGATCCGACCGCGTGGAGGCCATGATCGATGGCGAAGACGAACGTTCCCGACAGCTTCCTGGTCGGCGGCGTCGAGATCCGCACGAATGCCAAGCCCGATACCTACGACCTGCGCGACCTCGAGTACCGGCCGATGCTCCGGCTGCTCAAGCCGGTGGTCGATGCCCGGCCGAGACGGGGTGCGTTCGAGGTCCTGATGCAGGACGGTCAGTCCTGCACCGGTCATGCCATCGCGGCGGTCATCAACACGGTCCTGGCGCGCCAGGCGATGAGCCTCGGCAAGGAACCGCCCGGCCTCGTCAGCCCCTACATGCTCTATCGCATGGCTCGCCGCTACGACGAGTTCCTCGGCGACGGCGACGAGGGCTCGTCGCTCCGCGGTGCGTTCAAGGGCTGGCTCCGCCACGGCGTCGCCCTCGACAGCCAGTGGCAGGAGCTCGCCATCGAGGAGGGCGTCGACCAGATCGCCGCGACGCCCGACCTCGATAACCCGGCCTTCATCGCCGCCTGCCGACAGCGTCCGCTCGGGGCCTATTACCGCGTCAACGCCTACCGCCTCGACGACATGCAGTCGGCCCTCAACGAGCTCCACGCGATCGCCGTCTCGGCCGCGATCCACCGCGGCTGGGAGCAACCGGTCCCCGTCACGACGCCGCGCGGCGAGACGCTGATGGTGATCAAGCGGGACGGTCACCCCGAGCCCCTCGGCGGTCACGCGTTCTGCATCGTCGGCTACAACGAGATCGGCTTCCTGATCCAGAACTCGTGGGGCGCCGGCTGGGGAAAGGACGGGTTCGCCACCCTCCTCTACGACGACTGGCTCGCGTCGGCGTATGACGCATGGGTCTGCCGGCCTGGCGTGCCAAGCACCCCGCTCGCCGCGCCGTCGGTCGCGTCCAAGATCACGACGACCGGGGACATCGTCCTCAGCGGCGGACCGAACCTGACCCTCCTCCGCGCCTACGTGGTCAACACCGGCAACGACGGCCGGCTGTCGTCGACCGGGAAGTTCGTCAGCACCGCCGGCCAGCTCGACGAGATCTTCACCAACATGGCCGTCAAGCACGCCGCGTGGACGGCCGAGGACCACACGACCGACCGCCACGTCCTCCTCTATGCCCACGGCGGTGTCATCGACGAGTTCGGTGGGCTCGGGATCGCCCAGCAGCAGCTCGGCTGGTGGCTCCAGAACCACGTCTACCCGATCAGCTTCTGCTGGGAGAGCGGTGCGCTCGAGACGATCGGCGACTCGATCGGCGACCTCCTCCACCGGTTCCTGCCGTTCGGCGGGATCCGCTTCGACTTCGAGGAGCACGCCGACCGTCTGGTCGAATGGACGGCCCGGCGATTCGCCGCTGCCCTGTGGCAGGAGATGAAGGGCAACGCCGAGGGTGCGTCCACGGCCGAGGGCCCGGGCGACATCCGTGGCGGCACCGAGATCGGCCGGCGGCTCCAGGACTACATCGCCCGACATCCCGAGGCGAACATCCGGATCCATCTCGCGGGCCACAGCGCCGGGACCATCTTCCTCTGCTCGCTCGTCGAGCGCCTGACCGAGATGGGCCTGCCGATCGAGTCGGTGGCGTTCATGGGCGGCGCGGCGACGAACGCCGACTTCGCCGCGAAGGTCCTGCCTGCGTTCGTCCCACGCCCGGGCAAGGGCGCGGTCAAGCGCTTCACCACGTTCGACCTGTCCGAGCGGATGGAGCAGGACGACACGTGCGCGCTCGGCGACAACGCCTGGTACCACAAGTCGCTGCTGTACCTTGTCGCTCGCGGGCTCGAGCCGAACCCGGATCCGCGGACCGGGATGGTGCCGGTCGTGGGCCTCGAGCTGGGTCTGGGCGCTGTGCTGCCGGATGGCCGCACGCTCGCCCAGGCGATCAGCTCGCCGGATGACGGTTGCGACGGCCGGATCGTCATCGCACCGACGCCGTCAACCTCAGACTTCCACTCGGACGCCCACGGCCACGCCGACTTCGACAACGACGCCGCGACGATGACCTCGATCCTGCTGCGGATGCTGCAGGTTCCCTCGCCGCCGGCGGGGCCGTACCGCCAGAACCTACCGGTGCCGGATCTCCCTGCCGCCGCGCCGACCAGCGCGCCGACCGGGATGACGACGCAGACGCTCGTCGCCTCAACGGTCCCGGAGGCCGCGGCCGCCACCAATGGGGCGCCGGCCGAGGCCGGCGCCGGACCGATCGCGGCGCTTGCGATGGGCGCAACGGTCGTCATCGCGACGGACGCCACCGAGACGCCGGCTGCCATCGGATCGGCCGAGTCCGCGGCGGTCGTCGGACCGGCCGTCCTGGCCCTCCCCGAGATCCGGATTCCCGCCGAAGCCGCGATCTCGCCGAAGTCGAGCAGCCCCGCCTTCGACGTCCTCCGGGCCAACGGCTACACGTTCGAGGACGAGTCCCTTCGACCCCGATCCGATGACGACGCCAACCGGAACGGGGCGAACGGAACGCCGGGCCCGGCCGGAGGCGGCAGCGGGCCGGGGGAAGCGTCGTCCGGGTCGGCCCGTTAGCCGGCCCGGACCAGACCGACCAGACACGGAGGCAGCAAGCGATGACGAGTCAGGCCGCAGCGGAGACCGGACGCACCGGCACGTTGGCGAGGCTCCCGATGCCGAAGCTCCGAATGCCCAACCTCCGGATGCCGAGTCGGCGAGCGTTCGCCGGGTCGACGATCCTCGGCGTCGGTGCGCTCGCCGTGGCGATCGTCGCCGGGGTCTTCGACGGTGCGGCGGGCGGCCTCGGCGTGCCGGTCGAGATGTGGCATGCCCTCCGCCAGGGACTCGGCGGCGTCGTCATCCTCGTCGCCCTCGGCGGCCTGTTCGCCTGGGGATTCGGTGAGGCCTACCTCGCCGCGCTCTGGGTCACCGCGCCGCGCGTCCCGGGCTTCGTCGCCGTCGGCTGGCTCCTCGCCTACCTGGCTCCGCCGGCGGCGGGCCTGCCACCGACGGCGTCGCTGGCGGTCGGGCTGTGGTTCGCCCTGCTCATCTGGATCGCGACGACCGTCCCATTCCGGCGGCTGGCGCTGGTCGCGACGGCCCAGGCCCAGACGTATGGCGAGCTGGTCGTCCGCTACAACCAGCTCCGCTCGCGATGCGAGGCCTGCAGTGACGTGCTGACGCGATCGACCGCGCCGCCGGTCGCCGCGGTGGTCGGACGGGAGGAGTCGATCCGGCAGCTGGCGATCGTGCAGCGGATGCTCGAGCTGCCTGAGGACGGGTTGCCAAAGGCGATCGTTCCCGACGACACACCCGGCGCGCTGGCATGGGCGACCGGCGTCGGCTATGTCAGCGTCTGGGAGGCCCTCAACCGGGCCGACGAGGCCCTGATCGACGTCGAGTCCCCGCCGGCGGCGATCGGTGAGGCGCTCCACGACATGCTGCGGCTGTCCGGCTCGACGATCAAGAGCGCCGACCACCTCCAGGACGCGCTCCGCGCCGCTGTGCGCCATTTCGATCCCGAGGCCGATCGGCTGTACTTCTACCCGCAACGCCGGCGGCGGGACGACCAGGCACCGGCCACCGACCCATCGGTGACCGGGGGCGGGTCGACGACGACTCCATCGAGCGAGCGGACTCCGGCGCCGACGGGGACGCTGCCACGGACCACGCCGCCGGATTCGGACGCGGTCGCCAAGTCGGTCATCCGCGAGGTCCGCCACGCCATCAGCCAGTACCGCGACGGCCGGCGGGCCGCCATCCTCCGGGCCCGCGGCCGATTGCTTCGGACGATCCTCGTGACCGGGATCGCCGCCGACGTCCTCCTCGGGCTCGTGATCCTCGAACAGGTAGCCCAGCCGGTGCTCGCCACGGCGGCGGCCTTCTTCCTCGTCGGCGGCGTGGTCGGCTTGTTCAACCGACTGCGGCTCGAGGCCGACAGCGGCGTGTCGACGACGCAGGACTACGGCCTGTTCGACGCGCGACTCCTCCACACCCTGCTCATCTCGGGGCTGGCCGGGGTCGGCGGCGTCTACCTGCTGTCGGCAGCGCCTGGCGCGGGCGCGGTGCTGGGCTCGCAGGCGCCGACCGTCTCCCTGCCGCCACTCAGCGAGGTCTTCAACCCGGCGACGAACCGGCTCGGGTTGCTCGTGGCCGCGGTGTTCGGCCTGACGCCCGACCTGATCATCGGGAAGCTTCGCCAGCAGACCGACGCCCTGAAGCAGGACCTGTCCTCGTCCGAGGCGGCGAGCCAGGCTCCGCGAAAAGGCTCCGACGGGAGCACCTAGGAGCTGGGTCGAACGGACCGAACGTCAGCCCCGGGGCTTCGACGGCCAGGTCGGGTCGTCGCCCGCCAGCCACTCGGTGTCGAACCTTGGCGCGGCGTGGATCGCAGTCAGTCGCAGCCGACCCGTCCCGCTGTTGGTGAACCCGTGCGCCTCGCCGGGCCCGGTGCGGAGTGAACGAGGATCACCGAGAACGGCACCTGGCCGTGGTCGGCGCCGACGAATTCGTGGCTATGCTCGGTGTGGTCAAGGTCGTCTCGCGGGATCATCGACCCGCGAGGCTCGGTCATCCGGACCTCCTCGTGCGTCGAGCGAACAGCCCGAGCCCCGCGGTCGCGGCGATGACAACGACCAAAGCGAGCCCCAGGAAGAACCTCGTGGTCGTCGCCGTCGACTCGGTCGGGCCCTCTGCGCCCGGCACGTGATCGGCGGCGCCTCCGACGGTCATGTCCCCGGGCGGACCGCCGTGAGCGACGCTCGGCGGCACGGACGCCTCCGGCGGAGCCGATGACAACGCCTCGGCAGATGCCGCGGCAACGAGCGGAGCGGTCAGCTTCGTGGCGGCCGTGGCAGGCGGGGTCGGCTTCGCAGGAATCGGCTGGACCGAGACCCAGCGGTTCTCCCAGGCCATCGGCACCGAGGTGTAGTGCCAGGGAGTGAAGAAGCCCCGCAGCTGGCTCGGGGTGAGCTTCGTGTCGGGCCGCATGTCGTAGCCGTAGGACCGGCTCTGGAGGCCCCACAGCGGGCCCACGACCCGGACGCTCGTCACCGTGAACCGGCCCGTGACCGCCGGATCAGCCGTTGCCGTGAACCCGGTCAGGACCCACCCATGGTTGCCATGCATGACCGTGATGGCGACCGGCAGGTTCGTCATCCGGAGGTTCGTGACCGCCGATCGCAGCCCCGAATCGAAGCTGTGGCTCGCGACGAGCGCGTAGCGAGCATCGACGTAGTGCCGGAGCCCGGCGGCCCAGCCGGCCGGATCGACCCCGTCCTTGAGCGGGATCCGGTAGCGGTCGTGGGCCCGCATGTAGTCGAAGTAGCGACGCTGGCCGGCCGTCGTGTGGTCGGTCTGGTGGTCGACGATGTTGCGGATGATCTGAACGTCGGCCGCCGTGCACCACAGCCAGGTCTTCTGGGTCGTGAAGACGCCAGGCCGGTAGAGGTCGATGCCGCCCGTCCAGCGGGATAGCGCGACAGCGGTCGGGGCCGCCGGCGATGAGGCGAGCGCGACGGCGAGGAGCGACGCGAGCGAGGCGGCGAGCGCCAACCGGGCGATCGGCCGATGGCGAGACGAGCCGGCCATGGGCCTATCGTCGCCCGGAACGATCGATCGCGCCACCGATCGTTCGCCACTGGTCGCCCGCTCGCCGGATGTTGTTCACTGTCGCGACGAGCAAGCCGACCGGAAATCGACAGGGAGGAGGCCGATCGTGGAGACCGTCACCGTCGTGCTGAACGTCAAGACCGAGCACGTCGAGGCGTTCGAGGCCGGATTCCGCGAGCACGAGCTGCCCGTCTGGCAGGACCTCCGCGACCGCGGCCTCATCGAGCGGGCGACCCTCAACCGGCTCGACATCTCATCACTCCCCGTGGAGGGCACGACGCAGTACCTGATCGCGGTGATCTTCACCTCGGGCGAGGGCCACCACGTCCACGACCATCACCCCGGGTTCAAGGCCTGGAACGAGATCGCCGACGCCTATCAGTCGGGCGAACCGTTGGCCTTCGGTGGCGAGACGATCGCGGAGACGGGCGCGAGTTAGCCGCGGGAGAACAAGCGGCTGCGAGCCTACTGCTGGATCACGGACAGGATGTTCCCGGCCGGGTCGGTGAACCAGGCGATCGCCGGGCCCTGGCCGCGGTAGATCCCGCGCTCGTCGGCATCCATCCCGCCGTCGACGTCGTAGCGCTGCATCGTGATCCCGGCGTCGTTCAGCTGGCTGACCGCCGCGTCGATGTCGTCAACGACGAAGTTGAGGACCGTGAACACCGCCGGCTTGTGGTCTGGCTTCGGGTAGACGGTGACCGGCGCGCCGCCGCCGACGTGGAGCTCGAGCATGCCCATCTCCGGCGCGGTCCGGACGTCGATGCCGAGCTTGTTCCCGTAGAAGTCGCGGGCGACGTCGAGGTCGGGGACGGCGATCGTCGAGAACGCGTCCTTCATCTTGAGCATGGACGTACCTCCTTCGGCCGCTGGGGCCGCGGGTGCATTGTCCCCCCGATACTCCGGATGAGTATTGACATAGGGGTTGCCAAATAAGCCGCAATCGGGTACAGTAACTGCATCGTTGGCGTGTCAAGAGTTGACACGCCGCTAAGTGTGTCCAGCTCCAGGCGGAAGCGGACCCACGACCGACTCGCCTTTGGCGGAATGCGCGAGCCGGCCTTCGTACCCAGCATCCCGTCAGTCAGAACGGCCGCGTTCGGCGCGGTCGGCATCCGGAGTGACCTTGACGACGTTCCTCGCTCAGACAACCGAACCTTCCACGACCCGACCCGACCTCGACACGGAGGCGACGGCGGCTGACCTCGTCTCGCTCGAGCTCGAGACCGCGACCGACGCCTCTCTCGACCCGGCGTCGATCAACGCCGCCACCGCCGTACAGTCGGTCGCGTCCCGGCGCCCGGTCGCCGATCGCGACGCCGACCCGGACGAGGCAGAGCCGGCGGCAGAGCACGACGACCTCCTCGACATCGAGGACTCGACCCGGCTCTATCTCCGCGAGATCGCCCGGGTCCCGCTCCTGACCGCCGAAGAGGAGGTCATGCTCGCGAAGACGATGGAGCTGGGCAAGCGGATCGAGTCCGACCCGGCTTCGGCCGTCCTCGATCTCGATGTCTGGGCCGTCAACGACACGGAGCCGAAGGCTCGGACGACCCATCCCCGATATCCGCACCGGTTCGCCGGCGAGGCCGGGCGGATCGTCAGCTCCGCGCTGTCGTCCGACGAGGCGATGGATCTCCTCGTCACCGCGCCGCGCTTCGGCCTGACCGATGCGATCGCCAACGCGACGGGCGAGGCGAAGGAGCTGCTCGAGCGTGCCCGGAACCTGCGGGCCGTCTACAACGAGCGGCTGGACGTCGATGCCTTCGTGGCGATCCTCGACTGGGTCCACGGCGCACTCCTGCGGCCGGCCGTTCGCGACAGCGAGCCGCTCATCGCGATGCGGACCTGGAGCCGCGAGTCGGTCGCCCTGCCGGCGCTCCGTCGCTGGCTCGACACGGACCACGACGGCGAGGCCATCGAGGCCATGACCCCGATCCTGCAGGCCGCCGGCGCAACCGCCCGCGAGCACCTGACGTCGGCGAACCTCCGGCTCGTCGTCGCCAACGCCAAGAAGTACGTCAACCGCGGAATGAGCCTGCTGGACCTCGTCCAGGAGGGCAACGCCGGGCTGATGCGCGGCGTCGACAAGTTCGAGTGGGAGCGTGGCTTCAAGTTCTCGACCTATGCGACGTGGTGGATCCGCCAAGCGATCCAGCGCGGCCTCGCGGACCAGTCCCGGACGATCCGGATCCCGGTCCACATGGTCGAGACGATGAACCGCGTGACGCGGGTCGTCCGCGAGCGGACGGTGTCGCTCGGTCGCGAGCCGACGAACGCCGAGATCTCGGAGGTCCTGTCCCTCGATCCCAAGACGGCGATCACGCCGGAGCGGGTCGAGGAGGTCCGGGCCTACGGCCGGCTGCCCGTCTCGCTCGAGACGCCGATCGGTGACGAGAGCGACACGGAGCTCGGCCAGCTGATCGAGGATCCCGACGCGGTCTCGCCGCTCGACGCGGTCACCGACACGATGCTGCGCGAGCAGGTCGAGCGCGTCCTCGACAGCCTCGAGGGCCGCGAGCAGCGCGTCATCCGTCTGCGGTTCGGCCTCGACGACGGCCGGCCGCGGACGCTCGAGGAGGTCGGCCACGAGTTCGGCCTGACTCGGGAGCGGATCCGCCAGATCGAGGCGCATGCACTCCGCAAGCTGCGCCACCCGTCGCGGAGCCGGAAGCTCCGCGAGTTCGCCACCGAGTAACGCGTCTCAAGCGCTGAACCGACGCCGTCCGGCCTTCCGGCCCGGGCGGCGTCTTCGTTTCCGGCGCGGTCGCACATTCGGCGCCACGGGTGATGCCGCCCGTGCTCGCCTCATGCGCGTTACCGGGGCTATCACAACGGAACCGATCGGCGGGGCGCTGGCGGACCCGCCTTTGACTCGGCGACTGCTCATCCGGTGATCGCCGACCATCCCAAGCGGGCACTGCGCGGGCCTCGCGCCAGCGTTCGCCGGCCCTTGGCCCAGGAATGGCCATGAGGTGAGCACACGGTGATCGAAGGCCCGCGTTCGCGGACCACGGCACGGGCGACGTCGGCGCTCTGCCTCAGTCCTCGGGCGGTCGCGGCGGCGCCGGGTTGGCGAGACCCTCGACGACCTCGGCGTGGGGCAGGGTCAGCAGGATCGGCGGCGGAGCGAGCACCTTCCACGAGCGGCTGCCGCCGCCCAGAACGATCCGTGGCCGCGTCATCACGGCGGCGTCGATCCACACCGGCAGGTCCGGCGGCAACCCGAACACCGTCACTCCACCGATCGCCATCCCCGTCAGGGCCTGGGTCTCGTCCGGCGAGGCGAAGGACGACTTGCGGCCCAGGCGCTGCTTGATGACGCGGTTCACGTCGAGGCGGTGGGTCGCCAAGACGACGCAAGCCGCGTACACGGGTGGACTGCCCTTTCCGACGACCACGATCGTGTTCGCCGAGTCCTCCAGCGCGAACCCGTAGGCCGCGCAGAACGCCGCCGTGTCGGCGAGGGCCGGGTCGCAGGCGAAGAGCTCGTGCTCCCCGCGGCCGTCGAGGGCGGCCTCCAGGGCGCGCCGGTCTCGCTCGCGGTCGTCGGCTCGATCGACGCTCACGAGCCGACGCCGATGACGCGGATCGAGCCGACGCCGCCCGAGATGTCGATCTCCGCCCGAGCCGCGGTCATGACGAATTCTTGGGCCCGGAGATCCCGCCCGGCCGGGCGGCGGTGACCAGGATGAGGATCCCGAGCGCGACGAGCGCAGCCGGCCAGACCCAGTCGAAGTCGATGGAGGGCAGGTACTCGCGGACGAGGAAGAACGCCCCGGCGATGACCAGCAGCGCCCCGACAACGATCGACGCCGAGCGGCCATCCCCGTCACGCGCCGTTCGACGGGCGCGACGCGCCTCGCGGCGTGAGTCGCGCTCGGCGGCTCGCTGGGAGCGCCAGTCCGCGACCGCAGGCCCGGTCGCGATGGTTCCGGCAGCCGGTGGCGGCGAGACCTCCTCGTCGCCTTCCTCGGGGACGACGATCGCCATGACGATGTAGACGACCAGGGCGATGCCACCGGTCAGGATCACGAGCAGCGCCCAGACGATGCGGACGACCGACGGGTCGGCGCCCCACAGCTCGGCCAGGCCACCGGCGACGCCGGCGAGCACCCGGTCGTCGCGCGACCGGTACAGGCGGGTCCCCATCAACAGCCTCCGTCCGGATTCAGGTTGAAGCTGGCCGCGTTGCCCTCGACCGACAGGTCGATCACCCCGCCGCCCGACGCGGGCCGGCTCCAGACCGTCCCAGCGTGGCCGAGCCCGCGCGACGACAGGTTCGTGACGAACGTCAGCTGCTCCTCGACGTCGAGGCGGAGCCCGGCTCCGGGCGGGACGCACAGGTCGATCGCCCCCGCGTTGACCGACAGGCTGCCGCTCGTGGCCGTAGCGCCGAGCGTCACCCGCATCCGGCCGGCGTTCATCGTCACTTCCAGGCGACCGACCGTGGCCTCGGCCGCGGCGATTCGGACGTCGCCGGCGTTCATCGCGGTGTGGAACTCGTCGAGCTTCGCCGCGCCGAGGTCGACGGTCGTCGTGGCGGCGTTCGCGGTCAGATCGATCGTCTTCGTGGCATCCGCCGGGAGGCGAACCGTCCAGTCCTGGCGTCGATCGCCGCCCCCCGACGGGCTGCGGATCGTGAGCCGGTCGGCCGATCCCTCGACCGTCGGCTCGGGTCCGCGGTACGCGGCGTGGAACGTCCAGCCGGCGCCGGGCACGGTCGCGAGGTCGATCGACCCGCAGCTCAGCTCGAGGTCGACGGTCCCGGCGCCGGACAGGCTGCCGGTCTTGTCGACCTGCGTCGCGGCGCCGCTGCTCCCGAAGCCGCAACCGCCGAACGCGCCGAGCCACAGATTGCCGCTCGCCAGCGCGGCCCCGCCGATCGACCCGACCGTCAGCGCGATGACGACCAGCCCGACGAGCCCGAACCTCGTCCGGCCGGCGAGGACGAGGAGCCCGAAGCCGATGACGACGAGCGGCCACAGCCGCCAGGCGTCGACGAGCCGGTTCGGATCGATCTGGCCGGCCCGGACGAGCAGCGGGATCGCCCCGAGCGGGATGAGGAGGAGGCCCCAGAACAGGAGCCCGCGTCGAACACGCATGGGCGTCCACCGATCCGTGTCTGTTGACGGGTGCGCCGCTGACAGAACGGCACAGCCACTCGACGTGGCGCCTCAATCGTCGCATGTCCGTCGCTTCCGAGGCGACGATCCGGGCTAGGTGACGGCTCCCGCGCAGTCGTACAGGTTGGCGCTGACGCTCGAGACCGGCGTGCAGTTCGCGATGACCCAATCGGTGATCTCGCTCTGACCGCCTCCGGGTCCGCCGCCGCCGCCGACGATCACGAACCGGAGCTCGCCGGATGCGATGTCGGCCTGGAGCTGGGCGAGGGTCGGCGCCGGATCGGTGCCCGAGAAGCCGCCCATGGCCATGACCGGCAGACCGGTCGCCAGCTCGATCGAGCCGGCCTGGTTCGCCGACGTGACGGCGACGATCCACCGCGCGGAGCCACGGTTGGCGACGAGGTAATCGGTCAGCGCGGAGCTGACGTCCTCGCCACCGGGCCCGCCGTTGGGTCCGCCGGCCGCGCCGCCGAACCCGGGAGCGCCCGCCGGGACGCCGCCCTGGCCGCCCCCCTGGAAGGCGCCGGGGCCACCGTTCGGGCCGCCGAAGCCGGCGGCGTTTGCGACCTGCGGCCCGGCCGACGGGTCGCCGCCGCCATAGGCGGTCTGCATGGTGTCGATGGCATACGCGACCGGTCCCGCCAATAGCGCCGCGATCGCGACCGCGACGGCGGCGACCTGGATCCGCCGATCGACCACGACCGCCGGCAGCGCCATGATGACGGCCGTCACCGCCGCGATCGCCACCACGGCGATCGCCAGCCCCGGCGCGAACGACGGCGTCCGACCGAGAAGCAGCCAGGCGACGACGGCGGACGCAATCAAGGCGGTCGCGAGGACGATCCCGGCGAGTGGCCGCCGGGGCGCTCGGCCTCGCCTCGACCAAAGCTCGGTGACGCCGCCGCCGACGAGCGCGCCGATCGCGGGTGCCATCACCACGACGTAATACGAGTGGATGATCCCGGACATGAAGCTGAAGACGATGACGTGGACGGCGAGCCAGAGGCCCCACATGAGGTAGGCAGCGCGTCGGAGGTCCGTCCGGGGCGCGCGGCGGCGAGCCAGGATCCCGACGCCGAGCCCGACGACGGCAAGTGGCAGGAACCACGCGACCTGCCCGCCGAGCTGGTCGTTGAAGAGCCTGAGGATGCCCGGGTTGCCGGAGAACCCGCCGCCACCCGGACCGCCGCCCGTTCCACCACCGCCCGGGCCGGACCCTCCGAAGATCCGTCCGAGGCCGTCGTAGCCGAGGATCAGGTCGAGCGCGGAGCCATTGGTCGACCCGCCGACGAACGGACGGGCTGACGCCGGGATGAGCTCCATCACGACGACCCACCAGCCGCTCGCGATGACGACCGTCGCGAACGCCACGAGCAGGCCGCGGATCCGGTGCCCCCTCGAGCCGGGGGCCGCGGCCGCCCAGACGAGGCCGAACGCCGGGAGCACGAGCCATGCCTGCAGGTATTTCGTGTTGAACGCGAGCCCGACGAGGAGCGCCGCCAGGGTGACCCAGCGGAGCCGGCCCGCCTCGAGGGCTCGGATGAACGCGTAGGCGGCACCGGTCAGGAGGAGCGTCAACAGCGCGTCCGGGTTGTTGTAGCGGAAGATCAGGACCGCCGCGGGCGTCAGCGCCGCGACCAGACCGGCGATGACGGCGGCCGGCGAGCCCATTGTCCGGCGGACGATCGCCATCAGGATCACGACCGTGCCGACCCCCATCAGCGCCTCCGGGAGGAGGACGCTCCAGGAGCTGAGCCCGAACAGCCGGACCGAGAGGCCCATCACCATCGTCGAGAGGGGTGGCTTGTCGACGGTGATGAAGTTGCTCGCGTCGATCGAGCCGAAGAACCAGGCCGACCAGCTCTGCGACGCCGCGAGCGCGGCCGCCGAGTAATACGTGTTGGCGAACCCGCTGACGGTCAGGTTGACGATGTAGATGAGGACAGCCAGCCCGGCGACGCCGACCTGGGCGAAGGTCGCCCACGGGATCGCCATGGGTCGGGCCGCGACGGCGGGTCGGAGCGCCTCGGACTCCGGGCGGAGGGTCGTGGTCATGCCGCGAGCTCCCGTCGGCCGACCCATGCTCGGAGGAGCACGAAGCGAGCGACCGTTGCCGCCGCGTTCGCAACCACCAGGACGGCGACCTCCGTGAGCCGGCCGGCGCGGGGCGCGAGGACGGGGAGGAGGCTCGCGGCACCCGTCGTGAGCGCGAGCGCCACCGCGAACGCGACGAGGCCGGCGCCGTGGTCGCGGACGAGGCGGTCGCGGCCGCGGACGCCGAACGTGAACCGTCGGTTCGCCGCCGTGTTCCCGATCGCGGACACGACGAGGGCGATGCCGTTCGCGGAGACGGGGCTCATCCATGCGCGGAGGACGGCATAGAGCACTGCCCAGGCGACGGTGCTGACGACGCCGATGGCGACGAAGCTCCGGGCTTGCGCCCCGAAGCCGCGCCGCTCGAGGATGGCCGCCCGGCCGTCGGAGGTCGACTGGGGGAGGTCGACGTGCTCGACGACGGCCGGACGCCGGACCGGCGAGCCGATGGGGAGACGGCGCGCCTTCGTCGTTGGAAGTGACATCAGCGGGAGCCGCCGGTCGTCGCGTGGCTCCGGCCGCTCCCGGGCTGGACCGGCTGAACGCGCGTCCCCCTGCCTGGGCGATCCGCTGGTGGAGCCGCTGTTCGGCGTCGAGCCGAAGATCTCGTCGGGGGCGGTGCTGGCAGACCCGCTGCCGGCCGACAGGTCGGCCGCGCTGGATGCAGTAGGATCGCCGGACCAGGAGACGGCGGCGAGGATCCCGAAGCCGGCGGTCCCGGCAAC
>VBFG01000096.1 GCA_005882635.1 Chloroflexota bacterium
CCTTTCGGATCGGTTACGCGGCGGGCGCCCCTGGGGTGTCCTCTAGCTCCGGCTGGGTCAGGCCAGGGCGCGGCCCCAGCTGATCGCCATCCGGGCCCCGCCCGCCGGAGCGGACGCCACCTTCCAGCGGCCGCCGGTCGCCCGGACGATCGCATCGGCGATCGCGAGGCCAAGCCCCGCGCCACCCTGAGCGTCGGTCGCGCGGTGGAACCGATCGAAGATCCGCGTCCGCTGATCCTCGGGGATGCCCGGCCCGGAGTCGTCGACCGTGAGGGCGACCCGCGAACCG
>VBFG01000143.1 GCA_005882635.1 Chloroflexota bacterium
AGTCGATGATCTCGTCCGACGTCGCCGAAACGACCGGCAGGGCGAAGATCGTGCCAAGGGACGCCCGAATCGCATTGGGATTGAACGGGTCCGTCAGCGGATCGGCCGCGATCACCGCGGCCGCGCCCGCACCGTCGGCCGAGCGCAGGACCGCACCGAGATTGCCCGGCTTCTCCACGCCCTCGACGACGACCACGAGCGGGTCGGGCGGGAGGTGTCGACCGACCACATCGAGGCCAAGGGTGGGCGTCTTGACGATCGCGACGATCCCATCGGAACGATCGCCGAAGGCGACCTTGGCGAGCACCGCCGGAATGACCTCGAACGTTGTGGGGCGGTCGCGCAGGCGGTCGGCGGCGGCCAGCGCATCCGGGCTCTGAAGCAGCTCGGGCGCCACGAACGCGGAGTCGACCCGGGCTCCGGCATCGATCGCCCGGAGGATCTCGCGGGCACCGTCGACGATGGTCAGCCCGGTCGTCTCGCGCTCACGCCGGTCGCGCAGCCGGACAGCCGCCTTCACTCGAGCGTTGGTGAGGCTCGTGATCGGCGGCTGCGTCATCCGCGGATCATGCGGGCTGCGCTGCCGAGCGGCAGAGCCGCGCCGCTCGACGCCTGGAGGACGAGCCGTTCCGTCGCCAGCGTTCCGGCGCCCGGGAAGGCGTCGGCGAGGGCATCGCCGAGGTCGTCCGGCTCGAGGCCCGTCGAGTGGGCGGTCAACAGGACGAATGCGTCGTCCGACGCGACCGCGGCCGCGGCCTCGAGCAGGTCCGGCAGCGCGTCGGCGAGCTCCCAGCGGGCCCCGTTCGGGCCGTGCCCGTAGGTTGGCGCGTCGAGGACGATCCCGTCGTAGCGGCGTCCCCGTCGACCTTCACGGGCGGTGAACGCCAGGGCGTCATCGACGATCCAGCGGATGGGCCGGTCGGTGAGGCCGGACAGCTCGGCGTTCCGCCGCGCCCACGCGACCGTGGGCCGAGCGCCGTCGATGTGGGTCACGCTGGCTCCCGCCCGCACGAGCGCGAGCGTCGTCGCCCCGGTCGAGGCGAACAGGTGCAGGACCGATGGAGATTCGCGGTCGGCGATGGCCTGGCGGAGCCACGGCCAGAGCGTCGCGTGCTCGGGGAAGAGCCCGACCTGTCCGGCCGCGGTGGGTCGAAGCTCCAGCCTGAGGCCGTCGAGCTCGACCAGCCACGGCGACAGGTCGGCCCCTTGCCAACCCGTCTCGCGGTCCCAGCGGAGGTCGGCAGTCCGCCATGTTGACGGAGGTGCCAGCCGAAGCCCGTCGGCGCTTGGCGCGGGACGGTCGACGACCCGCGACCCGAAGCGCTCCAGGCGCCGTCCATCGCCGGAATCGAGGAGCTCGTAGCCGGTCGCGACGCGCATCTGTGCATGATCGCCCGAGACGGCGGATGATCGGCACGTAGAACCGCCCGACAGCTGGAGACGTACCAAGGCCCATGAACCGAGCCCTTCGTTCGATCGTCCTGACCCTCGCGATCGCGGTCGCCACGTCGATCGCGGCTGGATGCACGCCGGGCGGTGGCGGAGCCACCACTCCGCCGGCGGCCAGCGGAGCCCCGGCCTCGGGTGCTCCGGCCTCGGGTGCTCCGGCCTCGGCAGCGCCCGCTTCATCCCCTGCGGGATCCGGAACGACCTACTGATCTCTCGCCGGCGTTCGCGCCGGCGGTCGGTTGTCGGGCGACAGCCCGGGCCGATACAATCGCCCGAGCCATCGGGCCCGAATCGGCACGTGGCGACGACGCCGGCGGGGACTGGAACACCTCGCATTCAACGGTGCCGCCGGCACGAGTCGGTGTGGACACGATGGTGAGGTTCCGTCGGATCGGCCCCCAGCCAGGGTCCGGGACGCCGGGACCGCCGGGCGGCTAGCTCAGCTGGTTAGAGCACTTGCTTGACATGCAAGAGGTCACTGGTTCGAGTCCAGTGTCGCCCACCACAACCTGAACGCGACGATCGGGACACGCCCATCGCCGTCGCCCAGAGAGAACCGGGACGAGGCTGGAAGCCCGGCGGCTGACGACGATCCAGGCACCACCCGTGAGCGACCGGCGAACCGGTCCGGGATCCGCCCGTTAGCGCGGCCACGAGAGCGCGGCGCGAATCGCCGCGAACGCGGGTGGAACCGCGGGAGGCAAAACCTCTCGTCCTGCACGGACGAGAGGTTTGTTGATTCAGGGAGGTCGACATGGCGGACGACAAGGCCCCGGCCGCCGACGCGGCCGCTGCCGACGCGGTGGCAGAGCCCGAGATCGAGGAGGAGACCCTGTTCGACGCGCCCGAACGCGGCTCGGCGGACGAGCTGCTCGATGCGGGCGCGCACGACGAGCTCGACGCGATGCGCCATTCGACGGCCCACGTCATGGCCGAGGCGGTTCTCGACCTGTATCCGGGGACCCAGCTCGGGATCGGCCCCGCGATCGCCGACGGCTTCTACTACGACTTCAAGCTCGATCGACCGCTCACGCCCGCCGACCTGGCGAAGATCGAGGCGCGGATGGCGGCGTCGATCGCGGCCGACCATCCATTCGTCCGCCGTGAGCTGCCGCCGGAGGAGGGGAGGGCCTTCTTCGAGGAGCGCGCCCAGCCATTCAAGGTCGAGATCCTCGACGACCTCGCCGCGAAGGCGAAGGCGTCCGGCAGCCCGATGCCGCCGACGTCGATCTACGAGCACGGTCCGTTCGTCGACCTGTGCAAGGGGCCGCACGTCGCCAGCACCGGCAAGGTCGGCCCGTTCAAGCTGCTCGCCGTCTCCGGTGCCTACTGGCGCGGCGACCAGACTCGCCCGGCGCTGCAGCGGATCTACGGCACGGTCTGGCCGACCCAGGAGGAGCTCGACGCGTACCTCTGGCGGCGAGCCGAGGCGAAGAAGCGCGACCACCGCCGGCTCGGCGTTCAGCTCGACCTGTACAGCTTCCACGACGTATCGCCCGGGTCGGCTTTCTGGCACCCGAAGGGACAGCTCCTGTGGCGCACCTTGGAGGCCGCGATGCGCGAGCTCCAGGCTCGGAACGGCTACGACGAGGTCAGCACGCCGATCCTGGTCAGCCATCGGGTCTGGCAGCAGTCGGGCCACTGGGACCACTACCGCGACAACATGTTCATCCTCGACATCGAGGGCCAGCCGTTCTCGCTCAAGCCGATGAACTGCCCCGAGAGCACGTTCATCTACCGGAGCCGGTTGCGGTCATATCGCGACTTGCCGCTGCGCTACGCCGAGTTCGGCCGGCTCCACCGCAACGAGCTCTCCGGTGCGCTGTCGGGGCTGACCCGTGTCCGGCAGTTCATCCAGGACGACGCCCACATCTACGTTCGGCCGGATCAGCTCCAGGACGAGATCACGGGACTCCTCGGGATGATCCGGGAAAGCTACGGCTGGTTCGGCCTCGAGCCGCGCTACACCTTCGCGACGCGGCCGGACGACGCCATCGGCGACCCGGCGCTGTGGGACCGGGCCGAGGCCTACATCAAGGGGGCCCTGGATGCGGCCGGGGTGCCCTACCGGGTGCTGCCGAAGGACGGGACGTTCTATGCGCCGAAGATCGACATCTACATCGACGACGCCCTCGGCCGGGAGTGGCAGCTGGCGACGATCCAGGCCGACCTGACGATGCTCCCGGAGCGGTTCGACCTGACCTACATCGACGAGGAGGGCAAGCCCCAGCGCCCGATCGCGATCCACCGGGCGATCTACGGCTCGCTGGAGCGCTTCATCGGGATCCTCGTCGAGCACTTCGCGGGAGCGTTCCCGCTGTGGGTCGCCCCGGTCCAGGCGGTCGTGATCCCGATCGCCGACCGGCACGTCGACGCGGCGCGGGAGCTCGTCGGCGTCCTGGCCGGCCGGGGGCTGCGGGCCGAGGTCGACGACTCGTCGAACCGGATGCAGTACAAGATCCGGACCGCCCAGGAGCAGAAGGTGCCGTACATGGTCGTCCTCGGCGACCGCGAGGTCGAGGCCCGGGAAGGCACCCTCCGTCGGCGCGGCGCCGCGAAGGACGAACCGCAGGTGACGCTTGGCTGGGACGCGCTGGCGGATCGCCTGGCCGCCGAATCGGAGCGTCGAACCGTCGCGTAACCGTCGGTGAAGGGCCGCCCTTCACGATGGCATCGTGGACGCGCTTCGCTTTGGGCGGCAGTACCGGGCGCTGCGAATTCGGCTCCGCAAGAGGCAGTCGGACGTGTCCGTAGCCGCCGGTCTGTCGCGCTCCCTGATCGCGGCGATCGATCGCGGTCAGCTCGAAGGCGTCACGGTCGGGGCCCTCAGGACCGCAGCCGCTGCCATTGGGGCGGACGTCGATCTCTGGCTGCGCTGGCGAGGGGAGCGGCTCGATCGGCTCGTCGATGAGGTTCACGCCGCCATCGTCGAGGCAATCGTTCGGCGGCTGACCAAATTCGGTTGGACGGTCGAGGTCGAGGTCTCGTTCTCGATCTGGGGCGAGCGCGGATCGATCGACGTGTTCGCGTTCCATCCCGCGCACCGCGCGCTGCTCGTTGTCGAGGTGAAGTCAGTCGTGCCTGATTCGCAGTCGACCCTCCACGGGCTCGATCGAAAGACCCGGCTCGCCCCGCAGCTGGCCGCCAAACGTGGCTGGCGCGTGCGACACACGAGCCGGCTGCTTGTCATCGACGACACGTCGACGTCGAGGCGACGAATCGCGCGACTCGCGGCGACCTACGACGTGGCGTTGCCGCTTCGTGGTCGTGACGTCACCGCCTACCTCCGGAGACCCGATCGACCGATTTCGGGCCTGCTCTTCCTGCCGGATGACAGCCAGAAGGGCTCAAGCCCACGCGCTCAGGGCCGCGAGCGGGTGAACAAGCCGCATCGCCGTCCGGGCCGCTCCAATTTGATCCCGGATGACAGCGCTGACGGCATCTGATCGCATTGAGCGCGAGGGTCCCTGGACAAGGTCGTCGTGGCTGTCATCCGGCGGGATGGATGACACCAACGGCGCGGGATAGGGGAACCCGTGGCCGGCCCTCGGGGAGGGGTCTCCGGCGATTGCTCGGCTCCGAATCCCTGTGCTATGGTTCGCCTCCGACTGGCGCTCTGGGCGCCGTGTGTCCGCGCGCCGGTCGATGTGATCGTCATTCGCTCGAAGGGGTCAGCCATAGCACGAGACCTGCGCATCAACCAGATGATCCGGATCCCACAGGTACGGGTCGTCGATGAAGAGGGAGCCCAGCTGGGTGTGATGCCCACGCCTCAGGCCCTCGCCATGGCGCAGGAGCGGGGGTTGGATCTCGTCGAAGTGGCCCCACTGGCGTCCCCGCCGGTCGTGAAGTTCCTCGACTTCGGTCAGTACAAGTACGAGCTGACGAAGCGCGAGAAGGAGAACAAGCGCCGGCAGCGCTCGGTGACGTTCAAGGAGGTCCGCCTCTCGCCGAAGATCGGCCAGGGCGACTTCGAGACGAAGGTCCACCGGGCGATCGAGTTCCTCGAGGACGGCGATCGGATCAAGGTCACCGTCCGGTTCCGGGGTCGCGAGCTGACCCACCCGGAGCTCGGCCGGAACATGCTCATCAAGTTCACCGAACGGATCAAGGATCACGGGGTCGCCGAACGGGCACCGCTCCTCGAGGGGAAGTCGATGCACCTGACGGTCGCCTCCGTCCACAAGCCCAAGGAGCACGAGGCGCCGCAGCGGTCACGAGTCGGCGAGACGACGGCCGCACCCGAAGCGGGAGCTTCGGCCGAGGTTCCGGAGGCGGCATCCGCAGAGGCGGCACCCGCGGCGACGGCCCCGGCGCCACCGCCGGCGGCCTCTCGGGCTCCGGCAGCCGCGGCTCCGGCCCAGCGCCCGGCCAGTGGCGCCAA